>DATLUO010000136.1 GCA_035533075.1 Pirellulales bacterium
CGCGGCGGGTGTTTGTCGGCCAGCGAGAGATTCACCTCACTCCCTTGGAATACAAGCTGCTCACCGTCATGGTCCAACACGCCGGCAAGGTGTTGACGCACCGCTTCTTGCTCAAGGAAGTTTGGGGACCGGGCCAGGTGGGCGAAGTGCATTACCTGCGGGTGTTCATGGCCGGGCTGCGGCGCAAATTGGAGACCGACCCGGCCCAGCCCCGCTATTTGCTCACGGAGCAAGGAGTGGGATATCGCCTGGCGGATACGTAGCGGCTGCTACCAGACCCATTCGAAGAGCACCTCCATCAGGACGGTCTGCCCGGCCTGAAGCAAGAGCGCCGCGGTGACAAGCGGCGATGCGTCGAGCCGGCAGGCCGTTCGATTCAGATGGGCGGCGGCGCCGATGGCCATGAATCCGACCAGGAAAATCCAGATGCGTTCGGTCTCCAAAGTGTACAACGGCGCCACGTCGATGCCGACCAGCGTCACCAGGAAACTCAACAGCAGCCATCGCGCGCTGCTGGAGGTAGCCAAAGGGATTTCCCGGACCGACTGGCGGAGCCAAAGCAGAACGATCGGCAGTCCGGAACAGAAGGCGAACGCGACGAAATTAGTGACTGCGAAATGGACCGATTGCCGGAGTGTGCTATGGCCCCGACCGTTCGTGATTTCATGCTGGCCCTCGAACGCCTGTCGCAAGACCGCCAGCGGGTCGTAGCCCGACCAGGCGTTGAGAACTGCGTAAAACAAGACGCTGCTGACTGCCGCGGCGGCCAGCGCAACCAGCGTGTTGCGAAGCCGCGTTGGGTCGCAGAAGGCCGTGAGCACGAGTGCCACGACGGCCCACAGTTCGACGACAGAGGCGGAGAAGGTCATCAACGCGGCCAGCGAGCCGGTGATGCCCGCCGCCATGCCGAAAAGCATCGGCCGTTGCCGGCGACCAATCCAAAGAAAGCACATTGTCCAGACGAGCGGCACCATAAAGACCGCGTCCAGGCAGGTTGCCGAATAAGCGACCACGTTGGGCGCCAACAGGAAGATGCCTGCGGCCAGGCGCGCGGGAGCTTCGTCCAGCACGTCTCGCGCGAGCAAATAGACGGCCGGCGTCGCGAGGCTGCTCAGCAGGATGGTCGCCATCGAGGCGGCGAAGGGACCCGGACCGAACGAGTGCGCGATCATCCACAGCAGCAGCGGTCCGCCGGGCGGATGAGTGCGGCAGTGCAGCGGCAGATCGGGCATCAATTGCGGATAATCTTGCAGGAAAGTTTGCGGCCTGTCGATCCACTCGACGGCGCCGATGTAGTCGCTGCGGCGATGCACGTGGAAAGGCTCCCACAGCTTGCCGGGCCCGCCGTCGATCAAGGCCACGGACACCGCAATCGCGACGTGCCAAGCCATGAGAGAGGCCACGACGGCACTACCGGCACGCTTGTTCGCGCCGCTCGGCCGCAGCGATCGACGCAGCCACCAGACGAAGCCGGCCAAAACCGCGGTGGCGATCAGCACGCCGGTTTTGAGTCGAGGACGCCAATAGAGATACAGCGGGACGATGCGATAGACCTTCACGCCCGGCCGCACCGCTCCCAGCGTCAGGCCCCGGTGTATCATCAACTCGCGCAGGTAGAAATGGTAGGCGGCGAACGCGACCGCTACGAAGGCGCATGCGACGATCAGGCCGGTGACGTGGCGGCGAGTTGTCGTGGTTGCGGCGTCCATGCCGGTGAACCCTGAACCCTACTTTCGATAACTGTGATCCAACAACTCCATCGGATGCGCCACCCACAGCGGCTGCCCTTGCTGCCGGGCTTCGCGGCCGATCTGCAGCAGGCAGCCAGCGTTAGCCGTGAGCACAATTTGCGCGCCCGTCTTGACGATGTTGGCCAGCTTGCGGCGGCTGAGTCGCCCGGCCATTTCCGGTTCCGTCAGGTTATACGTCCCGGCCGCTCCGCAACAAAGCTCGGTTTCCGGCAGGTCGCGCAATTGCAGGCCCGGTATTTGGGCCAACAGCCGCCGCGGGGCCTCGCGAATCTTCTGAGCGTGGCCGAGATGGCAGGCGTCGTGATAGGTCGCGACTGCCCGAATCTCGCCGCGCGGCGGCACAAGGCCGAGTTCGTCGAGAAACTCGTTGACGTCTTTCACCTTGGCGGCAAACCGCTGGCGGTCGCCCTGCTGGCCGTCGTGCCAATGATGGCCGTAGTCCTTCAGCATCGCCCCGCAGCCGGCCACGTTGACGACCACGGCGTCCAACTCGTCCAGATCAAAGGCGGCGGTGTTGCGGTCGGCAAGTGTACGGGCAGGTTCGCTCGACCCGGCGTGAAAATGGATGGCTCCGCAGCAGACCTGGCCGCGAGGCACGTACACGTCGCACCCGTTCTCTTGCAGCACGCGGGCGGTGGCCCAGTGCGTCGAACGAAACAGCACATCGGCCACGCAGCCGGTGAAGAGGGCCACGCGCGCGCGGCGCGGGCCTTTGGCCGGCAAGAACTCCGGCAGTTCCGGCTCTTCCTTGCCCGGCGGCGGCAGCATATCGACAAGCTGCCGCAACCGCGCGGGAAGCAGCCGCAGCAGGCCGGTCGCCTGAGCGAAACGCAGCAGGCCCAATCGTTGGGCCAGTCGGGCAGGCGCCAGGGCCATCCGCATGCGCTTGGGATAGGGAAAAATGCCGAACAAGATCCAGCGATGAAACCAATCGGCCGACTTGGCCCGGCCATTGCCCGACTGTTCCATCGCCACACGAAACGGCTCGATGAGCTTGCCGTACTGCACGCCGGAGGGACAGGCGGTTTCGCAGGCCCGGCAGTCGAGGCACAATTCGAGATGGCGGCGGACCTCGTCGGTCAGTTCCAGCCGGCGGTCGGTGACGGCCCGCATCAGGTAGATTCGCCCGCGGGGGCTGTCGTTCTCGTTGCCCAACTCGACGTAGGTCGGGCAGGACGCCGTACACAGCCCGCAATGCACGCAGTCGAGAAACAGCCCATAGTCGATGCCGCTGCCGGGCGTGGCCTGTCGTGGGTCGTTCTGCAGTTCCGTGGTCGCTTCTTGGTGCATTTTTATGGAGCGTGCGTTCGGGCCGGATTCACGTCCGACATGGGTGCGAGGACGCTTCTGGAATTTCGCGTAGTAGCCTCTATGGTGTACCATACACCGCGGGCTGCCGATTTAGCAGTGCCGTTGCCATGTTGACTCCCGCCGAAGAACTTGGACTCAGCGGCCTGAACCTCGAAAGCCGCTTGCGCAAGGTCTTCTACGGCTTTCCCCCGGCGACGATCGTCGAGCTGACCGACCGCATGACGAGCGAGGCCTTTCGCCGCAATTTGATCTATTCGCGGCACGGCGAGGTGGAGGCCATCCGCGTCATGCTGCGGCCGATCTGCGTCATGCCCGACCAACTGGCCTATCTGCACTTCGTTTCGCTAACGCTGCTCAACGCGCTGAAGCGCCTGCCCGATCTGTACCTGCAGGACGCGGCGATACGCCGGCTGGTGCCGCTGAGCGAGCCGGAAGAGCGCTGGCTGCGAGACAGTTGGGGGCCGAGCCAGCGTGAAAACAATCCGGTGTTCGGCCGGCTCGACGCCATGGTCGAATTCACCAGCCCCACCTGGAAGGAATCGTTGCGGTTCTTCGAGCCAAACCTGTGCGGCGTCGGCGGCATTCACCTCGGCCCGACCTGCGAGCAAATGCTGACCGAAGTCGTGCTGCCCGCGGTCGAGCGGTGCGATCCGCAGTTGCACATGGAGGTGGGCCAGGATCTCCGCGAGTTGTTCATTCAGGAGGTGATCGACCATCTGGAAGCGATTGGACGCCAGGGACGCAACGTCTGTTTTATCGAACCGAAGTATTCGGGCGACGGACCCTGCGAGCAGGAGCCGCTGGCCCACTATTTTCACGAGCGACACGGCATGACGATCACGCACGCCGATCCGGCGGAGCTCTCGCTCGATCGAGGTGAAGTCTATTACGAAGCAACGCCGGTCGATATCGCCTATCGCGATTACGAGGTCCGCGACCTACTGGCCCTGGAAGCGGCCGGGACCGACCTGGCCCCGGTGCGGCGGCTGTTTGCCGAGAACCGCATGATCTCGTCGATCGGCGGCGACTTCGACCACAAAAGCTGCTGGGAGGTGCTCACCGACCCCGTCCTGAGCGGAAAGTACTTCAACGCCGACGAACGCCAGGTGTTTCGCCGCCACGTGCTCTGGACGCGGCTGTTGGCAGACCGCCCGACTTCGCTTCCCCACGGCGAGACGGGCAGCCTGCTCGATTTCGCCCGCCGCGAGCACGAGCGACTGGTGCTGAAGCCGAACCGTTCTTACGGCGGCGACCGCGTTTACATCGGACACGGCATGACGCAAATCGAGTGGGAGCGGGCGATCGACGCGGCGCTGGCCGGCGACGAGGCCTGGGTGGTGCAGCGGCTGGCGAGCATTCCGGTGAACGAGTTTCCGGTGGTCGACGAGCGCGGCCAGGTACACGTGGAGCCGTTTTACACGGTGATGGGTTTTGCCCCGACCAAGTATGGCGTGGGCATCGTAGGGCGGGCCTCGCAGAAGCAGGTGGTCAATGTGGCCCAGCGTGGCGGGATGTGCGGCATTCTGATCGGCCGGCCGGTGGGCAAGCTGGTCGGGCCGGGCGAGCCTGCCCGGCGGTGAACGGCTTGCTTTAGCACGCCTCCGGCGGCCGGCGCCTCTTCCTTGTTGCGCCATTGGAGTGCGTCTCGTCTGGCCCGCAAGCGGCCGTCCATGCGACACGCGTGTCGCCTCCGCGCCTGGTGGCCGGAAGGCAGGGGCGTCGCGGTGCCGCCGCGCGCGGCGGAAGGTTGTCGAACGCGAGATCGCTCCGCCGCGCGCGGCGGCGAGTTTTATGGTCGTCCGCCGCGCGCGGCGGAGCGCAACGAGATCCCCCCTTTTGTTTGGGCAGCAATGCTAACCGAAACCTTTTCTAGACAAGCACTTGCGCCGCATGGCCTTGCCGGAGAAAGCCCATGATCCGATAATCAACGAAGGTTTGCTGACCTTCCGTGAATGTGCGAGGTCGATTCGTCATGCCGTCCCCGTTTCCTGGAATGGACCCCTATTTGGAGGGCGAACTATGGACCGCCGTGCATTCGCAGTTGGCGGCGGAGATCGCGCGCCAGCTCGCTCCCAAGATTGCGCCACGTTACGTCGCCCGCACCGAAAAACGCTTTGTCATCACGGCGCCGGATGATCTCGATGAGGCGGAAATCTCCATCTACACAGACGTGGGCGTGCGAACGGTCAAGGCACGACAAAAGGCGAAAGGAACCGCTGCACGAGCAGCGGTTGAGGCGCCGCTGGTTGTGGCTACCCTGATGGAAGAGAAAGCGCCGCACTACTGCGTGGAAATCAGGGATGCCAAGCGCAGAACGCTCGTGACTGCCATCGAACTGCTTTCCCCCTTTGATCAGCGTGGCCGGGGGCGAACGGACTATCTTCGGAAGCGAGATGCGCTGCTTGGCAGCCCGGCGCATTTGATCGAAATCGACTTCTTGCGGAAAGGCGAACGTTTGCCCATGAGGCGAAAATTGCCGGAAGCGGAGTATTTCGTTTTCCTCAGCCGCGCGGGGCAGGGGCCGATTACGGGGGTTTGGCCTGTGCGACTTCAAGATCCCTTGCCCGAGGTTCCGGTTCCGCTTACGAACGGCGATCCGGACTCTTTGCTGGATCTTCAGAAGGCACTCGAAAACGTTTACGATTTCCTCCGTTACGATCTGGATATCGATTACCGGCGGCCCCCGGACGTCCCTTTCACCAAATCGCAAGCGGCACGGGCAGCCGCTTATCTCCGCCGTGCGAAGACTTAGGTGTTTCACGGAACTGGTCTACGGCCCGTCGGCGTGACCCTGCCAGATACATACCGCCAAGTCGGCGCGAATCACGGTCGCTCCCACCGCAACGCACGCCCGCGCCGGCAAAAGCGTCGCGCGCGACGCATTTGCCCCTCTCCTGCCTGGTCCTCAAGCGGACGCCCCGGGCCGGGCTGATGGCGGTGGTGCCGCTTACGGCTCGGCTCGATCCGCCTGCTCTCGCGCGGTCGAGGCGACACTCGCGTCGCCTCCGCCCTGCCGGCCGGAACGCGCGGGCCGTCGCGGTCCCGCCGCGCGCGGCGGAAGGTTTTATGGTCGTCCGGCGCGCGGCGGAGCGCAACGAAATCCCCCCTTTTGTTTTGGCAACGATGCCAGCCGAAGCCGTTTCTACACAAGCACTTGCGCCGCCTGGCCCCCGGCCGCTTCAACGCGATTTGACGGTAATTGTGCTCTTCGCCGCGCCGAGCCATCAACGCGCGGCGACTTTCGAGTTCAAAGGCCAAGTTCCAACGACCTTGTGGTGTCGGCGTCTCGGTAATCTATGGCGTCATTTTGTCATCTATGGCCTCCGGCCTTCCTCGAAAGCTGCCAACCAATTTCTTCGACCTCCGGCGCCCGGCCTCGTCGCCGTTATAATGCTTGACCGACAGCGTCGATTCCGCCAGCGTCAGGAAAATGAACACGAATGCCAGGATGTGCAGCACGTCGGCCAGCGTCATGACGCTCGCGTCGGGCAGCGACGAAGTGACCACATATTCGTTGGCCACGGCCGCAAAAATTGCCCCAACGCCCAGACCAAACCGCAGATCGAGATCGATCGGCCGGATGAAAAGCGCCAGAAACGCGATGGCGGTGGCGACGAACAGCCCAAAGAAGAGCTTCAAAAAATAGCCCCAGTTCGGCCGCACCAGCGGGATGGAATCGACGAACCCGGAGTAGGTCGACCTGTTGCCGCTCGGCAGCGACGTATCGCCGTAGTTCGTGTGATACTGGTGCTCTTCGACGTTTGCCGTGGGCGTGCCGACCTTCCAGCCGCGCACCTGAAGCTGCGGGCTGATTGCGCAACTCTCGGCATCGTCTTCCGCCGACGACTTCAAACGATTCCGGCGGCTACCTGCGCGTCCTTCTAGCGAAACGACACGACGAAATCCGCCGTGAGCTGGTTTTCCTTCAGGCAAAACCAGTCAATCTGATTGGCGTAGACGCCGGCGTAGGCAGTGATTGGCCGAGGTTTTGCTCGCTTGGGCTGCCCCCTCAAACGAATTTTTCATGGCTAGCCGGATTTACGCCGGAGCCGTGCGCTGTATTATTGGATGCTTGCCGTGTCGAGCAAGCATCTCACAGAGTTGCGACAGCTATGGGCAAGAATCGGTTCATTCCGGCAGAAATCCCACTGGCCGTGAGGAATAACCCGCGGTTTCGGGCGGAGCTGTTGGTCTATGACGAACTTAAAGCGCAGTTGGATCTGACCCAACGCGATTGGACGGTCGTCTATCAGGCGAAATGGCTTCTCAAGGAGCCTTCGCAGGAAGAGCCGAAGGAAGGCGAAGCCGACTTCTTGCTTGCGCATCGGAAGCGCGGCGTACTCGCCGTCGAGGTGAAAGGGGGGCTGATTTCCTTTCGGGATGGCCAATGGTACTCGCGCGACCGGCACGGCGTTGGCCATCCGATCGATCCTTTCGGGCAAGTCGCGCGAAACGCGCGGCATCTGGCAAAAAAGCTGAACGAGTTGCCGCAGGGGATTGTGGGCGGAGGAACATTCGGCTCAGCTTTCGCCAAAGGAGAATCGGCGCCTACAGGATCTGTTTCGCGCCGGCGGCAGGAACGTCTTGAGTTGTACGACGACGATGGAACTCGGTATTGACATCGGCGGTTTGGCTGCGGTGATGATGAGCAATGTGCCGCCCGGCAAAGCGAACTATTTGCAACGTGCTGGCCGCGCCGGGCGACGAGCCGACGGTTCGTCGGCCGTGGTAACCTTTTGCCAAAGCCGGCCATTCGACCGCGCCGTTTTCAAGGGCTTCGGTCGCTACCTCGGCCAGGAACTGCGCCGCCCGCGCGTGCTGCTTGGCCGTGAACGGCTGGCATGGCGGCACCTCGCGTCTTGGCTTCTTGGCGAATTCTTCCGACAAGTGTATGGGCCTGAGGAACGACGTGGGGCCATGAACGCTTTTGGCAAGATGGGAGAGTTTTGCCGCGTCGAATTGCCACGTTACTGGGATGCTAAGCAAGGGGGTATTAAGCCGGAAGTCGCTTGTGCCCCCATGACCGACCTTTCGAATCCGCCCTGGCATGCGGGAGCTGACACACTGGCGGACGCATTTCTGGACTATTTGCGCTGGATACGCGACTTCGGCGGTCCGCCTCAAACAGGGGCGATAAGTCTGCTCAAGGATACCCCGTTGGCAGAACCTGCCGGCCCAGGTTGGCAAGCCATGATCGCTGACGTCGAGCGTCGTTTTCAGGGTGCCATCGACGATTGGCGGAACGACTATGACAAGCTTCTCGGGAGCTGGAACGGGATCTCCGCAACCGACGGAGGTGGACCACGACGTGCCAACGCCATCCGCTACCAATTGAAAAGCTTTTACAGTACCACGGTCATCGAAGCCTTAGCCGACCGGCAGTTTCTGCCCCGCTACGGATTCCCGATCAATGTACATCGCCTCCAGGTGCTCGAGCGAAAAGACTACGGCGAAAAAGACGAATCGGAGAACGTTCGCCGCGCGGAGCAATTTCGTTTGGAACGGCCCGGGTTGCTGGCGATTCGCGAGTACGTTCCTGGCACAACCCTGATGGCTGGCGGCATGTTCATAAAGTCGCGCGGACTCAACCGCCTTGTTTCCTCCGACGCGGAGTCGTTCGGATCGCGAGCCGTCGCGCGCCGTTGCCAGGCGGGGCACCTCTACTTCTCAGAAGCAGGAATTGCTGCTCCCGACAAATGCAACCGCTGCGGCCAGCGCTGGCAGACGGCCTTGCAGGAAATCCTCTTACCGCGGTTTGGCTTCAGCACCGCTGCATGGGATCCGCCGAGAAGGCGAGGCGATGACGATCCAGTGTTTACTAAAACGGAAGTGGACGTACTGTGGGGCACGGAAGGTAGCGCCGACGAAATCAGGGAACCATCTTACGGCGATATTGCCGGACTGCTCGCGACGTACCGTGACGACGGGAGTCTCTTGGTGCTCAATTATGGCCGCGGCGGGCGAGGGTATATTATTTGTTCGCGCTGCGGTTACAGTGATGGTGAAGAACCGAACGCAACGCCCAGCTCAGCGATACGAGCGTCGTTTGATCGCCATGCGCCGCTGTGGTCACACAGCCAGGGACAGAATCATCGTTGTTTGGACGATCCCGGCGCACCATTACGTTGTCAGATACTCGGATCACGAGAGCGCACCGACATGCTGCGACTCGATTTCGACAACGTCAACATGCCAGCGAGCGACCAGCGATTGATGACAACCCTTCAATTAGCCCTGCATCGCGCCGCGGCGGAGCTATTGCAATTGGATGTACGCGAGCTCGGCGCGGAGCTCGTCCCCGCATCTGCGGGTCGTTACTCAATCGTGCTGTACGACAATGTGCCGGGTGGCGCAGGCCATGTCCGCGAGCTGCTCGACGAAGGCCCAGCGCTTTTTCGCTCATCGCTCGGAATACTGCACGGCACCGACGACCACAACCTCCGTTGCCGCGAAGCCTGCCTTGACTGCCTGCTCGGCTATTCCTCGCAATCCGCACACGAGCAAGGGCTAATTGACCGGCGCCTAGCCTTACGTTGGCTTCAGTCCGTCCTTGGGTAGACGTGCATCGGTCGCCGGATGCGTTCGTCATCGCGTTGCGCGACAAGCAACCTGGCCGGAAGGATGTGTTTGGCCGCGCGGGGAGGCTGGAATGCCAGGGGCCGAGGAGCAAAGCATGGGATGGTCATACCGAAAGAGTGCCAGCATTGGGCCGCTGGAGAATCAATGTCAGCAAGTCGGGCGTCGGCTCCTCGATTGGCGGAATCGAACTAATCGACGAAGTTCCGCTGCCCGAGGTCAGCCGCGCCGAGGGCAAGCATGCACTTCACGGTCGTCCGGGGGCAAGCCATTGGCGACTTTGTTCGGCACCCGGGTTGAGGGATGAGGGGCGCCTCCTTGAACGAGTAGCGAGAATACTGAAAACCATTCGGCATAGAAGGGCCGTTCCGCTCACGGAGCGCTTCACGCGGACCAGCAGGCGGTCGGGAAAAAAGGCGTCCATTCGGCATAGAGGGCCGTTCCGCTCACGGAGCGCTTCACGCGGGCCAGCAGGCGGTCGGGAAAAAAGGCGTCCATTTGGCATAGAGGGCCGTTCCGCGCACGG
>DATLUO010000137.1 GCA_035533075.1 Pirellulales bacterium
CGGAAACCGGATGCCGACCTCCGTGCCCCACAACTCATAGCCGAACCGGTCGGGCCGCCACGCCGGCCGGTCGTCGCCCAGGATCGCGAAGCTCGCCACCTTTTGATTATAGCGATCGAACAGCCGGTAGTTATAGACGTACATCCGTTTGGCAAAGTCCGCTTCCGGCTGGCTCTGAAACTCAAGGTGTACCAGCACCCATTCCACTTGGCCGCTGGTCCTGCGGACCTGGACCAGCTTATCCGCCACGCGCCGCCCTTGCTCCGATTTGGCCGCGATCGTCTGCAACTCGTTCTCAAGCGTGTCGCAGCGCTCCGTCCAGTCGATTTCCCGATGTGCGTCGGGGAAAAAGAACGCCATGAACGGCTCAAACAAGTTATCGAGGGCTTCTTTCCACGCGCTATCGAAATCGGCCATTGCCAAGGTGCTCTCAGGTGCCTTTTGGGATGGGCGCAAGTCTACGAGAGAATGACGGCAGCCGGAAGAAGTCGAAATGCAAAAACGGAAGTGGCCGCCCGGTGGTCCCGTGACCCGCCCGGCGCGGTTCCCGCGGAGTCCGATCGCGATCGCCGCGCAGCACGCAGCGGAGCTAGCGTCGCAAACCGAATCAGCGAAAGCATTTACGGCGATCACGCTGGCGACGCCGCACCCGCGTCCGCGACGGCGCCCAAACAAAAGCGACGCGCGCGTGTCGCTTTTGTTAATGAACGCGCCGCGCGCGGCGCGTTTGCCCGCACGCGCCAGCCGAACAGTGCAGCCAGCGCTCAAAGTTGCTCAAAGACCGACTCGCTCAATTCGGCGGAACGGCATCCCGGCGCGCGGGGACTGCGTGCAGAGGATTGGCCGCGCACCTCGTGGGACGCGACAAACGTGTCGCCTGCGCTCGGGTGAGACCCGGTCGGGCATGCGCAAAACCGCCAGGAATCGACGAACTTGCCGGTAAGACCGTACTCGGTTTTTGTTCCGATGGTAAGTATCGTTCTGTAGACCGCGAACGTGAGCCTCCGCCCGGCAGCACCCCGGCCCTTGCGAAGCGGTCGCCGGCTGTGGATACTAACAATCACCGCTTCAGCGATGGGGCGGCCCGCCCGCTATTACCCGCCTTTCACGGAGATACGCTTATGAGCACGCCCGGCTTTGGAAGTTCCTCGCGTCGTGAGTTCGTCAAGCAAACCGGCCGGCTGGCCGCGGCCACGGCCCTGATGGGCGTCAGGTTGCCGCACGTCCACGCCGGCGAAGACAACACGATTCAGGTGGCGCTCATCGGCTGCGGCGGCCGTGGCACGGGGGCGGCTTCCGACGCGCTGAGCGTCAAGAACGGCCCCATCAAGCTGGTGGCCATGGCCGACGTGTTTCCCAACCGGCTGCAATCGAGCTACGACCACCTGCAAAAGAATTTCTCGACGCAGGTCGACGTGCCCAAAGACCGCCAGTTCATCGGCTTCGACGCCTATCAAAAGGCGATGGAGTGCCTCAAGCCGGGCGACGTGGCCCTGTTCGCCACGCCGCCCGCCTTTCGCTGGGTGCATTTCGGTTATGCCATCGGCAAGAATCTGAACGTGTTCATGGAGAAGCCGACCACGGTCGACGGACCCAGCACCCGCAAGATGCTGAAACTCTACGAAGACGCACTGGCCAAAAACCTGAAAGTGGGCGTGGGCCTGATGTGCCGCCACTGCGCCGCCCGCGAAGAACTCCTTAGCCGCATCAAGGGTGGCGAGTTGGGCGACATCCTTTTGCTGCGGGCATACCGCATGACCGGCCCGGTCGGTTTTGCGTTTGTCTCGCCGCAGCAGGGTAACGAAACGAGCGAGCTGCTCTATCAGATCAAGAATTTCCACGGCTTCCTGTGGGCCAGCGGCGGCTGCTACAGCGACTTCCTGATCCACAACATCGATGAGTGCTGCTGGATGAAGGGCGGCTGGCCGGTGGAGGCGATGGGCAGCGGCGGCCGCGACTTTCGCGGCGACTATATCGACCAGAACTTCGACAACTACTCGGTCGAATACACCTTCGCCGACGGCAGCAAACTGATGCTCGAGGGCCGCAACATTCCCGGCTGCTACGATAAGTTCGCCAGCTACGTTCACGGCACCAAGGCGGCCGGCGTAATCTCGACCTCCGGGCACTCGCCTGCTCGCTGCCGCATCTACAAGGGTCAGAACATGGACGACGACAGCCAGATCGTGTGGAAGTATGGCGACAAGGAGCCGAACCCCTATCACCGCGAGTGGGAGCACCTGATCGAAGCCATCCGCAGCGACAAGCCTTACAACGAGGCCAAGCGCGGGGCCGAGGCCAGCCTGGTGACGGCGATGGGCCGCATGGCCTGCCACACCGGGCAAGTCATCACCTTCGAGCAGATGATGCAGTGCGAGCACGAGTTCGCGCCCGACGTCGACAAGCTGACGATGGACTCGCCCGCGCCGCTCGTGCGTCAGCCCGACGGCAAGTATCCGATTCCGTTGCCCGGCTTGCTCAAGCGGGAATACATGGTGTGAGGGCTTGCAAATCACATCCTATTGCGATTCCGGCACCATCGCGCTCATCCCTTGGGCCATGGTGATGCCGCGCTCGTGGTTGACGGTGAAGGCCACGCGGTGCGTCACGGCGTCGATCAGCGCGGCGGCCGAGGGCTGCCCGTTGCCGCTGCGCTTCACGCCGCCGAACGGCAAGTGAACCTCGGCGCCGATGCAGGGCAGGTTCACGTAACCCATGCCATAGTCGCACTCGTCGCGGTACAGCCGCCAGCGGCGATAGTCTTCGGTAATCACCGCCATTGAAAGCCCGTAAGGCGTGTCGTTATAGATATGAATCGCCTGCTCATCGCTGCTGAAGGGAACGATCGCCAGGTGCGGACCAAAGACCTCCTCGCGGATGGTGCGGGCGTCGGGCCGGTAATCCTGCCGGTAGACGAAGGGCGACATGAAGTGGCCCGCGCGGTGCTCGCCGTCCATCAGGCGGCCGCCGTCGAGCAGCACCTCCG
Source organism: Pirellulales bacterium (assembly GCA_035533075.1). Classification (NCBI taxonomy): domain Bacteria; kingdom Pseudomonadati; phylum Planctomycetota; class Planctomycetia; order Pirellulales; species Pirellulales bacterium. The sequence continues at coordinate 2,987 of DATLUO010000137.1, forward strand.
CCCCTTCCTGCCGGGCCAGGCTGTTGTAGAAGGCGACTTTCTCGACCGACCGCTGATTGATCAGCGGGCCGGCGAACGCGCCGGGCGTGAACGGGTCGGCGAACCGCAGTTGCCGGGCACGCTCGACCAGCGCGGCCGCAAAATCGTCGCAGCGCCGCTGGTGGACCAGCACGCGGCCGGCCGACACGCAACGCTGCCCGGTTGTCTTGAAGGCGCTGAGCAGGGCGGCGTTGACGGCCAGGTCGAGCGCGGCGTCTTCGCAGACGATGACCGCGCTCTTGGAACCCATCTCCAAGGCGCAACTCTTGTGGGGGTGCTCGGCGGCCAGCCGGCGAATGTGCGAACCCACTTCGTAGCTACCGGTGAAACAGACCACGTCGACTTGCTCGTGCCGGGCCAAGGCGTCGCCCGCCTCCTCGCCCAGTCCGTGGACCAGGTTGATCGTGCCGGTGGGAAAGCCAGCCTCGTCGAACAGCCGCACCAGCCGCTGGCCGATTTCGGGCGTTTCTTCGCTGGGCTTGAAGACGGCGGTGTTGCCTTCCAGCAAGCTGGGGGCCAGCATCCACAGCGGCACGGCGAACGGGAAATTCCAGGGAGTGATGACGGCCACCACACCCCGCGGCTTGCGGCGGACGTAGAGGTCTTTGGCTTCGATTTCGGAATCGATCACCTGGCCGCTCGGCTGGCGGGCCGTGCCAAACACGTACTGCACCATGTGCAGGCCCTCGACGACTTCCGCCCGTGCTTCGTCGAGCACCTTGCCGCTTTCGGTGGCCAGCACGCGGGCCAACTCTTCGGTGTCGCGCTCGATCAGCTCGGCCAGCTTGAGGAACCGCTCGCCGCGCTTCACCCGGCTGCGCCGCCGCCAGGAATCGAAGGCGGTGCGGGCGGCGACGACGGCGGCATCGACGTCGGCGGCCGTGCCGCGCGGATAGTGCCCGACGACTTCGTCGGCGCGGGCCGGATTAAAGCTGTCGAACCGCTGGCCGACGGCCGGGCACCATCGGCCGGCGATGAAGTGTTGCCCGGTCCAGACTTCGGTGACGATCATGGGAGGTTCGGTCTTGGGTTTTTGGTCTTGGGTCTTGGCGGACGTGCGCGATCTCGCACTCTAGGAAGGATACGTGCTGGCATGTGCTTCCGGCAAGCCGCTGCGGTAGGCGCGGCGGCCTGCGGGCCTATAATGTCCGCGTAGGGTGGGACCAGCGAGCTTGCGAGCGCCGGCCCACCAAGAGCGACGTCGTTTATGGTGGGCCGGCGCTCGCAAGCTCGCTGGTCCCACCCTACAGGAGTTGCCAAGTTGGCTGAAAAAGTCGTGATTGTGGGAAGTGGGCCGGCCGGTTGGACGGCCGCGATCTATACCGCGCGGGCGTCGTTGAAGCCGCTGGTGTATGAAGGCGCCGTGACCGAAGACAACCGGATTGCCGGCACATTGCCGCTGGGCCAGTTGGCTTTGACGACCGAGGTCGAGAATTACCCCGGTTTTCCTCACGGCGACCTGGAAGCCTATCTCGACAACTCCATCGAGAAGCAGCGACGGCAAATGATGGCGCCGCATCAAAAGCAGGGCGTCAGCGGTCCCGAATTGATGGAGCTCATGCGGCAGCAGGCGCTGAACTTCGGCACGCGGATCATCACCGACGATATTGTCGAAGTCGATTTCTCGAAGCGGCCGTTCAAGCTCGTGCCCTCCGCGGGCGAGGCCGTCGAGGCGGAGGCCGTGATCGTCGCCACCGGCGCGCGGGCCAACTACCTGGGCATGCCGTCGGAAGAGAAATACAAGAACTTCGGGGTGAGCGCCTGCGCGGTGTGCGACGGGGCCTTGCCGCGGTTCCGCAACAAGCCGTTGGTGGTGGTCGGCGGCGGTGATTCGGCCTGTGAAGAAGCCAACTACCTTTCCAAGTTCGCCAGCCAGATTCACCTCGTGCATCGCCGCGACCAACTTCGCGCCTCGAAGATCATGGCCGAACGCGTGCTGAGCGATGCCAAGATCAAGGCGGAGTGGAACAGCGTGGTCGACGAAGTGCTGGGCAACCAGCGTGAGGGCGTCACCGGCGTGCGGCTGAAGAGCCTGCTCGACGACAAAACCCGTGAGCTTCCGGCGTCGGGCATGTTCGTGGCCATCGGTCACACGCCCAACACCCGCTTCTTGGAAGGCAAGCTGGAGCTGACGCCCAAGAAGTACATCAAGTGGACGGTGCCCTTCCGCACCAACACCAGCGTGGAGGGCGTGTTCGCAGCCGGCGACGTGGCCGACGACTACTATCGCCAGGCCGTGACCGCGGCCGGCAGCGGCTGCATGGCCGCGCTCGACGCCGAGCGCTGGCTGGCGCACCAGGGACATTGACCGCAACTGGGCCTTGCGGCGTTCCAGAAGTTATCCCGGTTTTATGCCGCAATCGTAAGGTGGGCAAGCTCTGAACGAAAAAGGCCCCACTACGACAAAATGTCGCAGCGAGCCGCGTTTTAATGACGCGATGTCGGAGTGCCGCATAGCACATCGTGCAAGTCCCCGCGCCGTGCGTAAAGCTTCGCCGAACCCGTTCCCATTTCACACTAACCCGAAGCGCAAGCGAGGTTTTGTCGCCTTTTTCACGTTCCTCGCTGGCGCTTCGGGTTGGTGTACGGCACCTGCGTACCGGGTTCGGCGAAGGTTTACCGCCGTGCCGATCTATTCCCTTGTCGCGGGACGGGTTAAGACAATCGCGGTCTTGGCGTCGTGTTTGTGGCGCAGCAGTTGCGGGCAGCCACGCTCAAATGCATTACTTGACCGACGCGCGAGGAATCGTTATCCCGATTTCCATGCTGGCGTTCTCGCTGACTGCAACCGGTTGCGGCACCACGAACTGGAGCGACACCGCGCGCACGGGAACCGAACAGTTGCTGATTTCGACCGCCATCGACGAGGCGGTGGGGAATATTGATTTTGCGCCTTTGTCGCACCGCGAGGTTTATCTGGACACGGACCCACTCGACGGATCGGTGGGCCGGCACTACCTGACGAGTTGTCTGCGTCAGCGGATGTTGTCGCAGCAATGCATCGTTAAGGAGAAACTGTCCGAGGCCGATTATGTCGTGGAGGTGCGAGCGGGAACGATCGGAACCGACCGGCATGAGGACCTGATCGGGATTCCGGCGACCGAGCTGAGCGTGCCGGTCGGATCCGACGCGGGTGCTCCGGCCAGCGTTCCTGAAATTGCTTTGGCGAAGAGCACGAATCAGCGAGGCGTGGCGAAAGTCGGTTGTTTTGCCTACCGCCGCGAAACGGGCCAGGCGTTCTGGCAGTCGGGCGTCGTTCCGATGTCGGTAAATGCCAAAGAGACACGGATTCTTGGCTTCCGATCGTTCAACCGTGGCACGTTGTATGACCGCACGCAATTCGTCGAGGATCACGCTCCACGCGGGAAACAAGCGACATGGCGGTCGCCTGCCTCGGCAGCGGCGGCCGCGCCGGCCGCGCCGTCCGACGCGCGGCCCGCCACACAACGCCGGTGAGCCGATCTTGCCTCCGGTTTGAGGCTCCTTGAAATCGCATAAAACGCCCTTCATGACAACGACTACACCAACCGGACCCTTGGCGGCGCGCGTGCTCGTCGTCGAGGACCATCCGGATACGGCGGATTTTTTATCGCGTTATGCGCGGTTGCTGGGCTGCGAGGTGCGCACGGCATGCACGGGCGCTCAAGCGCTGGAGACGGCGCTGGAATTCCTGCCGCAGATCGTGCTCTTGGACATCGGCCTGCCCGACATGGACGGCTGGGAGTTCGCTCGGTGTTTGCGCCGCGAGCTCGAGCCGGTGCATCCGGTGCTGATCGCCATTACCGCGTTCCGCAGCCAGGACGACCGGATTCGCTCGCTCGAGGCCGGCATCGACTACCACTTGAACAAGCCCGCTTTTCGCGAAGAGTTGATGCGGCTGCTGCTGGAGCTTGTGGGCCGGACCTAATTCTGGATTTTGCCGTTTTCTCCATCCAAGGTCAAGTTACGACTCTTGCCTACGACGACGGACTATGCATTAGCAGTTTCGATGCCAGGCACGCCGGGCCGCCGGGATACTCTCTGAAATCAAGACTTGATGAGGAGATCTCGTTGCGAGGGCCGCGCCACGCGGGCGCACCCGCGACGTTGTGTCGCGGCCATGTCGTCTGCCCGCGCAAAAACTGACGCACTCGCCCGCCGACCGTCACGGGCGAGCGTGCCGGTCGGCGGGAGCAGGAGGGGCGTCGGGCCGCGGGCCGTGGGACGCGCGAGACGGCTCAAGCGGCCCGACGGCCCCGACACTCAGTCCACAGCGCATTGAAGCGGCGGCGCGCTTCGTCGACGGAAACCACGTCGCCCGCGGGCGCGGTGCGCCAGGGCGGCTGGCGGCCTAGGCACGCGACCAGCGCCGGCAGGCCCACCCGACGGCGCTCGAGCATGAATTCGAACAGCGCCGTCTGAAACTCGGCGCGCCGGGCCGCCTGGCACAGCGGGCCCCCCGCCGTACGCCAAATCCTCAGCAACCGGAGAAAATCGGGCAACAGATCCTCTCGCCAAGCGCGATGGATTACGCGGTAACAGCGCAGCTCCGTGCGCTGAGAATCAAAGGCGGGCGGCGTCGGAAACGTGAAGCCGCAGGAATCGAGCAGCATGACGATCTCGGTGCCATGCGGAACACCGCCCTGCAGGGCCAAGTGCAGTTCCCGCCATCCGGCCGAGGGGCAGCCAGCGGGGTTGCTTTCGGACTTCGAATTCCGCTTGCGGGCGCACATCGTGGCGACTCACGTGGCCGAGACCAGCCATCCCTGACGGTGAACGTAGGGGCCTTCACAAGCACGCCGCGCGCCAAGACGCGAGGTGTCGCGCAAACGATGGGTCAGGGAGCCTGCGGGGTTTTTAGGCGGTTCCCGTGCGTCGTGCGCGCGTCACCTCGTCGCGGAACGATGTCGCACCGCGACAAACTGTCGCGGTTTTACGCCGCCTCGGGGTCGCGCTGGCTTGCGTTCAGTCCCCACACCTTGAGCTTGCGCTGCAGCGTGCGAACGGAAATTCCCAGCGCTTCGGCGGCGTGCGTGCGGTTGCCGCCGCAGCGTTCGAGCACCGATAAGATGGCCGTCCGCTCCATGTCTCGCAGGTTGTTGGCGCCGCCGCGATCGGCGGTTTTGGCGAGCAGCGAGGAATTGCCGCTGAGATACGCCGGCAGATCGCCCAGAGACAGCGTGCCGCCGTTCGACATGACCACCATGTTTTCGATGGCGTTGCGCAATTGCCGCACGTTGCCGGGCCAATCATAGGCCAGTATGAATTGGATCAGTTCGGGCGACATGGTGGGCCAGGGCCGCTGATGCTTCTGGCAGGCCGCGGCCAAAAAAGCGTCCATCAGCAAGGGAATGTCGTCGTGCCGGTCGCGCAGGGGCGGCAACTCGACGGTCAAGACGTTGAGGCGATAGAAAAGGTCGGCACGGAAGTCGCCGCGGGCCACCAACTCGGCCAGATTGCGACTGGTGGCGGCCACCAGCCGAACATCGACGCGGCGGTCTTCATTGCTGCCGACCGGATTGACCGAGAGGTTGTCGAGCACTCTCAGCAGCTTGGCCTGGGCCGACAGGGGGAAGTCGCCGATTTCATCGATGAACAACGTCCCGCCGTCGGCCGCCTCGAACCGGCCGATCCGATCGCGCTCGGCGCCCGTGAAGGCGCCCGGCACGTAGCCGAAGAGTTCCGCTTCGACCAGGCTTTCGGGCAGGGCGGCAATGTTCACGGCGATGTAGGCGCCGGCCTTGCGACGGCTCTGCTCATGAATGGCCGAGGCGATCAGTTCCTTGCCGGTGCCCGACTCGCCGAGAATCAGCACTAGGCCGTCGGTGGGGGCCGCGCGGCGCACACGTTCGAACACCTCGACCATGGCCGCTGATTGCCCCAAGATGCGCGGGCCAGCGGGCTCATCGCACGGTTTGTTGTTTTCGGCCCGCGGCGCCGTGTCGCACCGCGCGATCATGCGGCGGACCAACTGCAACAGCGCCTCCGGATCGACCGGCTTCGTCAAGTAGTCTTCGGCCCCCAGTTTCATGGCCGCCACCGCCGAGTCGACGTCGCCATAGGCGGTAGCCATGATAAACGGCGTCTGTGGGCGGCGGCGGCGCCACGAGCGGAGCAGGTCGATGCCGCTGCCCTTGCCCATGCGCACGTCGCTGATCACCAGGCCGACTTCGCCATCGATGTACTCCAGCGCCTCATCGGGGTCGCGGGCGGTGAACACGCGATACTGTTCCATGCGCAGCAGCCGGGCCAGCGCGTCGCGCTCGCCCTGTTCATCTTCGACCACCAACACGCTCCGGCCGACCGTCATGACACGACCTCATGCTCGAAACTGGGTGCCGCGTCGGGCAGCCGCACCACGAACCGGCCGCCGCCCTCGTAGCCCTCGTCGTAGGCGATGCTCCCGCCGCTTTCCTGGACGAACTTTTTCACCAAGGTCAGCCCCAGGCCGATACCCACGTCCTTGGTCGAGAAAAACGGGTCGAAAATGCGCTGCCGCTGTTCGGGCGGAACGCCCGGACCGTTGTCGCTGACCGCCAACTGCAAACCGTCGGTGGTGGAACTGACGTCGATTTCGATGCGGCCGCCCTTGCCGACCGCTTCGCGGGCGTTGTTGAGCAGATTGAGCAGGATCTGCCGTAAACGGTCGCGGTCGATCCGCACTTTGAGCGGCCCGGGCGCCAGATGCGCCACGACGGCGATGTGGTAGTCTTCCATGGCTTGCTGCACCAGGTCAAGCGTGCCGCGCACCTCGGCTTTGAGGTCGACGTCTTCGACCCGCGGCGGATCGCTGCGCGCATAACCGAGCATTTCGCCGATCAACGCCGCCACCCGCGTGATTTCCCGCGTCGACTCGCGCACGATGGTGGCAACCTCGTCGGCGGGGAGCCGTCCCTCGCCCCGGTAGGCGCGGCCGATGGCGTGCAGGTTCAAACGCACGGCGTTGAGGGGATTGCGCACCTCATGGGCCAGGCCCACGATGAACTGACGCAGCTCGTTGACTCGCCGCACTTCCGACAGTTCCAGGCGATGTTGCAGCGCGGCCGTTTGTCGGATGATGAAATAGAGTGAACCGACGGCCGCCAACACCACGAGCGTCGTACCGGCAATCACGACCATCCAACCGAATTGCTCTTCGTCTTGTTGCGCCGCGGCGGCGGCCTCGAACCAGTCGGCGTTGAGACCCGCGTGGTAGGTTCCGATGACGGCGCCGTTAAAGGTGACCGGCAGACGAACGTCAAAGGCGCGCCGGCCTTCGGTGAGACCCGCGAATCGAGTCTCCACAACATCGGCGCCCGCTTGGAGCAAGGCGCGCTGATGCCAGCCGGGACAAAGCTGTTGCCCTTCCAAGGCGGGATTGCTGTGGGCCACGACGTTGCCGGCCAGGTCCTCCACGGCGGCGTAAGACCATTTTTCTTCGCTGAGGATGGCTTGATGCCAATGGGCCAAGAGCCAATCCAGACTGCGAAGTTGTCGAAGGTCTGGCCGCACGTCGCCCTGGGCGAAATCCCGCTCGATGTGCCGCACGGTGCGCTGCGCATGCGAGACAACCTCGGCCACCGCCGATTTGAGGAACGAATCGCGGGCCTGCTCCAAATCACGTCCGGCGCCCCAGACTCCCAGGGCCACGATCGAAACCAGCGCGACCGTCATGCAAACGAAGGTGGCACGCGTAGAGCGGCGGAGCAATCGCCTGGGGCCGCCCGACTTCTCGTTCCCGTCGATATGAGCGACGTTCATGAAGCGCAGGTTGTAAAATTGTCAGGGAAAGCGACGATCGCCATTTTAGCGTCGGCCGCGAGGCTGCTCCACCCGAATCGTAACATGAATCCTGGTTCGCTGCGACGATTTGTCGCAGTTGCCGGCGCGACCTGCGACACGTCGCCGCGCTGAAAGCAGTCACCGACAGCGTCACCGGAGGAGCCAGCTTGCGAGCGCCGTCCCACCGCAATGCAGGCGTTAGGCAATGGGCGTTAGGCTTTAGGCACGGTGTTCCAATCGTCCCTAACGCCCAACACCTATTGCCTAACGCCTCGAACCCGGTTGGCCGGCGCTCGAAAGCTCGGCCCCCCGCCTTACTTGCCAACGCCCTGGCATGTAGTTTGCTCCCACCGCACCAACCAGTTTCGTTTGCCAAGTGATACGTCTCACCTCTCGTTGCAAGGAAGCAACTTCACCATGGAAATTCTCAAAGTTCGCGCCTTGAGGGGGCCCAATGTCTGGGCCCGCTTTCCCGTCCTGGAAGCCTGGGTTGATTTAGGCCCGCTGAAGGATTCACCTTCGCACGAGATTCCCGGCTTCAACGAGCGATTGATGAGTTGGCTGCCGACGATGATCGAACATCGTTGCGGAATCGGCGAGCGGGGCGGATTCTTCCAGCGGCTGCGAGAGGGAACGTACCAGGCGCACATTCTCGAACACGTGACTCTGGAGTTGCAATCGTTGGCCGCGGCGCCGGTCGGTTTTGGCCGGGCACGCGAAACGTCGCAAGAGGGCGTCTACCGCGTGGTCGTCGAATATGACGACGAGTCGCTGGCGCGTGCCTGTCTGGAATCGGCCCGCGTGGTCTGCCTGGCGGCGGTAAACGCCCAAGACATCGACCTGCCGGCCGAGATCGCTCGCCTGCGCGATCTGGGCCACGAGCTGCGGCTTGGTCCCAGCACGCGATCGATTGTCGAAGCCGCCCGGAAGCGGGGCATCCCCGCGATACGTCTGAGCGAAGGCAACTTGGTGCAGCTCGGCCAGGGCGGGCGTCAGCGGCGGATTCTGGCCGCCGAAACCGACTCCACCAGCGCCATTGGCGAGACGATCGCCCAAGACAAAGAGCTGACGCGCTTGCTGCTGGCCAGCGTGGGCGTGCCGGTGCCCGCCGGCCGGCCCGTGGAAAGCGCGCAAGAAGCCTGGGAAGCGGCCCGCGAGATCGGACTGCCGGTCGTCGTCAAACCCCGTAGCGGAAGTGAGGGTCGCGGCGTGGTGACCAACCTTTCAGACCGCCGTCAGGTGATCGCCGCCTACGAAGCGGCGCGACGCGAGAGCTCGGCCATTATCGTCGAGCGGTTTGTGCCCGGCGCCGACTATCGGCTGCTGGTCGTGGGCGATCGACTGGTGGCGGCGGCCCGTCGCGATCCGCCGTCGGTCGTCGGCGACGGCATGCATACCGTGGCGCAACTCGTCGACGCCGCCAATGCGGATCCGCGCCGCGGCGAGGGCCACGCCGCCCCGCTGACTCGACTCGTGCTGGACGCCATCGCCCTGGAGGTGCTCGCAGAACAGGGGCTTTCGCCCGAGGGCGTCCCAGCCGCCGGCCGGCAGGTGCTGGTCCGCCGTAACGGCAACTTGAGCACCGGGGGCGCCGCCACCGACGTGACCGACGAGGTGCATCCGGAAGTTGCTGCGCGCGCCATCGAGGCCGCGCGGATGGTGGGACTCGACGTGGCCGGCGTAGACATCGTGGCGTGCGACATCGCCAGGCCGCTCGAAGAGCGGGGCGGCGCCGTCGTCGAGGTCAACGCCGGGCCGGGCCTGCGCATGCACCTCGGCCCCTCGCACGGACGGCCGAGGCCGGTGGCCGAGGCGATCGTCGAGCGGATGTTCGCCCCCGGCGAAACCGGACGAATTCCTCTGGTCGCCGTGACGGGCACGAACGGCAAAACGACGACCACCCGCCTGCTGGCGCACGTGCTCGCATCGGCCGGCAGCTCGGTCGGCATGGCCTGCAGCGACGGCGTTTTCATCGCCGGGCGCCGCATCGAGGCCGGAGATTGCAGCGGGCCGCGAAGCGCGCGCTCCGTCCTGCTCAATCCCGCGGTCGACGCCGCGGTGCTGGAAACAGCCCGCGGCGGCATTCTTCGCGAGGGGCTCGGTTTCGATCTCTGCGACGTGGCC
>DATLUO010000138.1 GCA_035533075.1 Pirellulales bacterium
TCGAAGTCGCCCTCGTAGCCGGCCTCAAAGTCGCCCTCCCATGCTCCCACGACCCGGTCCAGGAAGTCCTGCGGCCAAGCGTCCGCGGTCGCGATTTCGGCAGGCGCTTTCTCGGGTTCGATCATGACCGTCAAGCGATAGCTTTGCTCTGCTTCATCAACCGGTATCGACAAGTGTATGACACCGTCAGGCCCCGCTTGTTTTATGACTTGAAGCGTTTGCACGGCGACTTCCTCCCAATCCCTCGACATCAATCCTATTCTACCGGAGTCGTGCGTTCCGCCCAGGCCACCTCGGCAGAGACGAGAGGGGGGCGGCTGCCGTTTAGCCAGCCAGTCGGCCCCGCACCGGGGCGAGCCCGGCGGATACGACGAACCAAGACGCCCAGCCTCTGCAGCGACCGCCAACATAACAGGTGATCCCAGCAGAAAAGGCAAATTCGGGGCGAGCCGCAATGCCGTCGCTGGTGCATTCGTCAGCCGAACGCGAGTTCGCGGAAGCGAAGGCCCTGAAAGCGAAAATCGGCGCGAACAAATCGGCGGCGGCCGGTGATCGCGTGCTTCTATCATGGCGTTGCGTCGGATCGCGGGCATGATAATCCGGATTCGGCAGGAATGGGGCGGCTCTGGCGGCGTCGTCCGGCGCCAAGGGCGGCTCGGCGGTTTCGTGGTAGATATAGTAGTCGCACGCGGGCAGTGTTCTAGAAGCACGCGGGACGACCGGAAAATCGGAACACGAATCAACGCTGATCCACGCTCATCGGAGCACTGGTTTCCTTCCCCCTTTCTTCCCCGGCGCGATTGTGCCCACGCCGATCGCGGTTCTATAAGGGGAGTCGTAAACACGCTTGGTCGTTTCGGCCTGCCGACCCTGTCCAGCCCGACAGGCCGTCAGGCTGGAAAAGTCTGACCGATCATAGCGGGGCGTTTTCGCGCCACGCTACTTTTCCGCTGGCAGAAAATGGCGGACGAAGTCGCGAAAGTGGTCGATCAGGCGTCGAAGGCAGTCGCGCATGCGGTCAGTATGCGGATTGCCGCCGCCGCAAGCGGCGGTCATGGCGTCCACGCGCCGCAGGAGATTATCGAGATCGCGCGCGAAGCCTTTTGGCTTCACTTTGAATTCGTCGCCGCGCTGACGGTACGCCGTCCTTGTCGCCCGCTTCCGCCGCCTCTCGATTTCCGCCGCCTTGCAGTTCGGCGGCCTCGCGCAAGGTGCGGGCACGTCCCTCGCCGTCGGCTGCGAACCGCAAACCGTGCTCCTCGATGCGCAGAGCGGCCAGCCGCGCGGTTTGCTTAAACAGGCCAGCGCGCCGACTCAACTGGCCGTCAGCCCCGACGGCCAGGCACTGGCGATCGGCTACCACCGGGGTTGGCCCGGCGACGGGCCGGGCTTCCGGCTCTGGGACCTCACCAGGGCTTTGCCCATCGGCCCGTTCCAGCCGTTCAACTGCGCGGGAGTTCGCTTCATGGACCAGGGGCAAACCGTGCTGACGCTAAATCACAGCGACGTCACTCGGCCGCAGCTCTTCGATCGGCAAACCGGCCGGCCGTCGCCTGCCGCCTTGCCCCCCGGTGACATCGTTTCGGACGATTGGTCAAATAACGCCATTGCCGTGCGCTCACGGGACGCTGTGTTCGCCTTCCGATCGAGCGCCGGGACCGTCGAGCAATGGGACGCCGCCGCCGGACATGCGGTGGGCGAGCCGATGGTGCATCCTTCGCCGGTGTCGCGGATGCAGTACAGTCCGGATGGCCGGATGCTGGCCACGGTTTTCGCCGACAACAGCGTCCGTTTGTGGGACAGCGCGACGGGCCTGCCGCTTGGACCGCCGCTGCTGCACGTCGCCCCGGTGCTGTCGCTGTGCTTCGCGCCCGTCGCCGACGCCCCCGGAGCAAGAGTGAGGCGTACCACCTGATCACCGCCAGCGCCGCGGGTGACATTCACGACTGGCACTTGCCGGAGACTTTTCCGGACGATCCCGAGCGGCTGACGTTGTGGATGGAGGCCGCCGCGGGATGCAAGCCCAGCGGCAGCGACACGGCGCTGCTGGATCCGGCCACGTGGCGCGAGCGCTGCCGCCAGTTGGAGGAGCGCTGGCCGGAGGCGGCCGCGGCACTTGCCGAGCAGCGCGGCGCCGACCCGGGCGCCGAGCTGGCCGCCTCGCACGACGACCGCGCCCGCGAAGCCGAGGCGACCGGCAACGCCTACGGCCTGCTCTGGCACCTCGACCGCCTGGCCGAACAGCGGCCCGACGACTGGCGTCTCCAGGCCCGCCGCGGGACCGCGCTGGCCGACAACGAGGACTTTGCCGACGCCGAGGCCGCTTTTGCCCGGGCCGCCCGGAACGGGGCCGGCGAGGCCCTGGCGGATTGGTACAGCCACGCCGCCGCGGGGGCTTCGGTTGCCAGGCGCTCGCAGGTTGCCCGGTGGTATCTCGACCGGCTCATTGCCGCAGAGGATTAAAGGGGGCGGGAGTCTTTGGTGATGGGATCATGCGGTTTCGGTACGATGCGCCGAGTCGCCTTGAGTCTTTCTCAACTCAGTCGCTTCGGTCCGACACACCGCCGCACGAATCCGCAGGTTTCGACCGCCTCGAAACTGGCCGGTCTGCGGGCGAAAGGCTGCTGCTCCAGCATGTGGACGAGGGCTACCTGGCAGCGCGATGCGTCGGCAATTCGTAACGGTTCCGACCGGGCCGCGGCGGGAACCGGGTTGTTAACCCGGCGCGGCTGTTAAGCGAGAGAGCGCGAGAGTACGGTGGCGATTTTTCGGGCGCCCGCAAGGAACCCTACCGATTTCGGGCGGCAGCACGAAAGGCAGAGAGGCGGCGGATCATGCCCGTCGCCGTAAACCCTTGCCAGCAAACGCGTGACGCGTGAAACGCCGAGATGCGTGTCTCTCGGAGTCTGGGCGTTAACCGGATGGTCGGCCGAGTTCGTGGCCGAGAAAGGAGCTCCCCGACAAGGACTCGAACCTTGGACTTAGCGGTTAACAGCCGCTCGCTCTACCAACTGAGCTATCGGGGAAAAAGGCGAGCTATAATCCTACTTCATCACAAGAGTTGCGGCAAGTCGGGCTCGCCACCTCGGCTCTCATGAATGGCGAGGATTGACGCGATTTCGCCGTGGCTCGATCTGTTCCTGTTGCAACTCCCATTGCAGCCCCGCATACCACGCCTGGAAGGTTTCCGGTGTGCGGCTGTCACACTCGGGCAGGCGGTCGAGTGGAGCGGGTCAATCGCACGTTGCAAGACCGTCTGGTGAAAGAGCTAACTCGAGCCGGCATCTCGGATTTGGAGTCGGCCGATCGCTACCTGGATCGGTCAGAAACAGGGGGACATTTCTATGTGCGCGTTACAAGGCGCAGGCGGCGCTGGCTTGACCAGACTTTCCCATGCCGCTACGATGCGGGCGGACTCGACGGTTTTGCCGGGTCTTGTTTCTGGGCCCGACTTCGTGAAAGCTTTCACAAAGTCGTCGGCTCTAACGTTGGAACTCATTACGGCGGGAGGTGTTATGCAAATCGAAGTCGTGCCGATTTTGCTCTTCGCCGTGTGTACGACCGCACTTTGCGTCGGCCTGCTCATGGTGGGCCGAATGATCGGGCCGCACCGCGAGATTCCGGTCAAGCTGATGCCCTACGAAAGCGGCATGGACCCAATCCACGACACCCGCCGTCGCTTTGACGTGCGGTTCTACTTGGTCGCCATCGCATTCTTGGTGTTCGATGTCGAATTGCTGTTTCTTTATCCATGGGCGGTGGCCAGCCGCAATCCTGTCGGCATCGACGCCGCCGTCTCCCAGGATCTGGTTTCCAGCCGGGGATTGGTATTCGGCGAAGTGATGCTGTTTTTAGTATTGCTAGTGCTGGGCTACGTTTATACCTGGCGGAAAGGGGTTTTTCAATGGCGATAGATCTGCCCGAAAACGTGGTGGTCAGCAAGCTCGACGAGTTGGCGAGCTGGTGCCGCAAGAACAGCCTGTGGCCCATGCCATTTGCCACCGCCTGCTGCGGCATCGAGCTGATGGCCACCGGGGCCAGCCGCCACGATCTGGCCCGCTTTGGGGCCGAAGTGTTTCGCTTCAGCCCGCGGCAATGCGATTTGATGATCGTCGCCGGCCGCGTGGTGATGAAGATGATGCCCGTCTTGCAGCGGATCTGGCAGCAGATGCTGGAGCCGAAGTGGTGCATTTCGATGGGCGCTTGTGCCTCGACGGGCGGCGTGTTCGACACCTATTGCGTGGTGCAAGGCATCGACCGGTTCCTTCCGGTCGATATGTACGTGCCGGGCTGCCCGCCGCGGCCCGAACAGTTGATTCAGAGCATCATCGACTTGCAGGACAAGATTCAGGCCGAAGGCACGATCACCGGCAAGGAATTCGATCTGCCGTCGCGGCAGGGAAAGAAGCGGGCCTTGATCGAGTTGCCAGTGCTCAAGTTGCCGGGCACGGCCTCGTCGGCCGAGGGGGTCTTGCGCGTTGGGCATGGGTAGGGTGGGCCGGCGCTCGCAAGCTCGCTGGTCCCACCCTACGTTGCATCGTCGCAATCCAAAATCCAAAATCCCAATGATTCACCCCGAAACGCTCAGCAAGTTTCAAGCCGCCGTCGAGAGCGTGCATACGAGCGAATTTCGGGGAGAGACGCGCGCCGTGGTGCCCAAGGCGACACTGTTCGACGCCCTCAAGATGCTTCGCGACGAGTGCGGCTTTGATCTACTAGTCGACATTACTTGCGTCGATTACTTGCACTATCGCGACGCGGTCGATCGTTTCGGGCTGGTGTATTTGCTGGCCTCGACGGTCACGAACGAGCGGCTGACCTTGCGGGTGTTTTTGAACGAGCCCGATTTGAACGTGCCTTCGGCCGTGCCGTTGTGGGAAGGCGCGAACTGGATGGAGCGCGAGGTATGGGACATGTTCGGCATTCGCTTTGACGGACATCCCGACCTGCGCCGCATTTTGTTGCCCGAAGAGTTCACGGCGTTTCCGCTGCGCAAAGACTACCCGCTGCAAGGCCGGGGCGAGCGTCACAATCTGCCGGTGTTAACCAGGAATCGGAGCTGACATGCCGTTGACGCCGTCGGTGTTGAATCAGGAAGAAGCGGAAGCAGCCGACCAGGACTATCTCTGGACGCTGAACTTCGGCCCCCAGCATCCGGCCACGCACACGACGTTGCGGATCGTGCTCAAGCTCGACGGCGAGCGGGTGGTGGAGGCCGTGCCCGACATCGGCTATCTGCACTCGGGCTTCGAAAAACTGGCCGAGCACCTCGACTACAATCAGTATGTGACCATCACCGACCGCATGAACTACATCTCGCCGATGGCCAACAACGTGGCCTGGCACGGCGCGGTCGAGAAACTGCTGGGCATCGAGCTTACGCCCCGCTGCAAGTACCTGCGTGTGATCGTGTCCGAATTGGCCCGCATCAGCGACCACTTGCTCTGCAACGGCGCGGCCGGACTCGATACGGGTGCCTTCACCTACTTTCTCTATGCCTTCAATCGCCGCGAAGACATTTACGACATCTTCGAGACGATTTGCGGCGCCCGATTCACCAACAGCTACACGCGCGTCGGCGGGCTGATGTATGACACCACGCCGGTGTTCATCGAGAAGGTCCGGGCATTTGTCCGCACTTTCCCCAAGACGCTCGACGACATGGAGAAGCTGCTCAACCGCAACCGCATCTTTGTCGACCGGACGAAGGGCGTGGGCGTCTTGCCGAAGGAAGAGGCGATCAACCGCGGCGCGAGCGGGCCGATCGCGCGGGCCAGCGGCGTGACGCGCGATCTGCGCAAGGACGAGCCATACTTGTCGTACGCGGATTTCGATTTCAAGGTTTGTTGTTCGACGGGCGGCGATTGCTATGCCCGGTATCTCGTGCGGATGGCCGAGATGCGCGAGAGCCTGAGGATTGTCGATCAAGCGATCGAGAACTTGCCGCCGGGACCGGTGAACGTGGGCATCGACCAGCGGACGGTGTTGCCCGGCAAGCGGCAGGTGTACTCGACGATCGAGGGGCTGATCTCGCACTTCGAGCTGTCGATGAGCAACCGCGGTTTCGAGACGCCCCACGAAGAGAGCTACGCGGCCATCGAAAGCCCCAACGGCGAACTGGGATTTTATGTGGTGGGCGATGGCAGCGACGTGGCGTATCGTGCCCGTTGCCGGCCGCCGTCGTACATTCACTTTGCCATGTTTCCGTACTTGATTCGCGGCCACATGCTCTCCGACATTGTGGCCGTGCTGGGAAGTTTGAACATCATTGCCGCGGAGCTCGACCGCTAATGTCAGTGGCAAAACTAAGGCCAGACGCAGGCGTAGCACCGAAGGTGCGTCATTCGATAGCCCAGGGTGCAACCCTGGGTTACGGAGAGACCCAACACACCGTAGTCCTGAAAGGGCGTCACTCTCTGGTGCGCGTGCTGCGTCGTTTGCGCTTCCAACTTCAAAAGCACGCATTAGGGGAGTCCCGCCCCGTTGGGGCGGCCGATTCCAATGCGGCCGCTCACCCAGGGTTCCGCTGGGCTGTCGAATCCGACCCCTTCGGGGTCGGAAACTACGGCGAGGGCGCCCTGAAAAACACAGAACGGTCGCGAACCGAGACACGGCGCCAGGCGCCACACTGGAGGCGCCTGCCATGAGTGTCGCAACCGAACGCATCCTTACCGACGAGATGACTGAGGCCATCAAGGCTTACTTTCCTCGTTATCCGAACAAGCAGGCGGTCACGCTGCCGGCGCTGCACATTGTCAACGAACGGTTGCGCTATGTGCCCCTGCAAGCCGTGATCGAGATTGCCGAACTGCTCGAGTTGGCTCCCGCCGTGGTGCAGGACACGCTGAGCTTTTATGGCTTTTTCAAGCAAGACAAGCCGCACGGCGAACAGCGAGCGTGGGTTTGCCGCTCGATCGCGTGCGCGTTGCGGGGCGGCGAAGAAGTGCTCGAGCACCTTTGCCATCGGGCCGGAATCCATCCTGGAGAGACCACGCCCGACGGGAAACTGACCGTCGAGTTTGCCGAATGCCTGGGCGGGTGCGATTTTGCCCCCTGCATGCTGGTGGGCGAGACGCTGCATAAGGATTTGACGAACGAAAAGGCGGATGCGTTTCTGCGGTCGATCTAGTGATAAATGAGACGATGAACATCCCGAGCGAAGTGTTTGCCGTGGCGACGGTTGAAAAAGTGGTGCTGCGAGGCGAACGCCGTATCCTGCTTTCGGGCATTTCCTGGGATCTGTATGAGCAGTTGCGCGAGAGCGAGGACAACTGGTATATCCACATGGCCTACGACCGAGGGAGGCTTGAGTTGATGAGCCCCTCGCCCGATCACGAAAGAGTGACGAAGCTGATTGCCCAGTTGATTGAAGCGTTCACCGAAGAAATGGGTATTCCTCGGCGCAGCCTCAGATCGACGACCTGGAAGCGCCGCGAACTCGATAAGGGACTGGAAGCGGACGAGTGCTATTACATCCTGAACCATCACCGTGTTCGCCGGCTGCGGCAGTTCGATTTGGCAATCAATCCACCGCCCGATCTGGCCATCGAGACCGAAGTCAGTCGGAGCGTGGTGTCGCGGTTGCGCATTTATTCCGCCCTCGGCGTCCCGGAGATCTGGCGGTGGCGCAAAACCGGATTGACCGCCTATTCGCTCGGCGAGGATGGAAAATACGTCGAGCGAGAATTCAGTCTGAACCTGCCGATGCTGCGCGTGAAAGATCTCGGACCCTTTCTCGACTTTGATTTGGCGGAAGACGAAACCGCCTGGCTGCGCCAGTTTCGGGCCTGGGTCCGGGAAGAGTTCCTGAAGACGAAAGATGCCGCAACTTAACCAGCGGGAGCACCGCCTTGCCTGACTTCGAACCCGTACTGCTGGCCAACATCAACAAGCCCGACAGCCACACGCTGCGCGTGTATGAACAAGGCGGCGGATATTCGGCGCTCAAAAAAGTGCTGCGGGAGATGGACCCGCCCAAGTTCGTCGAGTTGGTCAAGTCGAGCAACCTGCGCGGCCGCGGCGGCGCGGGATTTCCCACCGGGCTGAAGTGGACCTTCCTGCCCAAGGACCACCCCGGCCCGATCTACATGTGCATCAACGCCGACGAAAGCGAGCCCGCCACCTTCAATAACCGCATCCTGATGGAACTCGACCCGCACCAAGTGCTGGAAGGGACGATCCTGAGCTGCTTTGCCACGCGGGCCACCACGGCCTACATCTATATCCGCTATGAGTACCCGCTCAGCCTGCGGCGATTGCAGCAGGCGATCGACGAGTGCTACGCCGCCGGCTACCTGGGCAAGAACATCCAAGGCACCGAGTTCTCGCTCGATATTTATCTGCATCGCGGGGCCGCGGCCTACATCTGCGGCGAAGAAACCGGACTGATCGAAAGCCTGGAAGGCAAACGGGCCTGGCCGCGGATCAAGCCGCCCTTTCCCGCGGTCGAAGGCGTGTTTCGCAAGCCGACCGTCGTCAACAACATCGAGACGGTGGCTTGCGTCACGCACATCGCCGCCCGTGGGGCCGAATGGTTCAAGTCGATCGGCGTGCCGTCCGATCCCAAGAACCCGCGCGATCCGGGCAGTTATGGTCCCAAGCTCTATTGCCTCAGCGGCCATGTAAACAAGCCCGGCTGCTACGAAGCCCCGCTCGGCCTGACGTGCCGCGAGCTGATCGACCGCTTTGGCGGCGGCGTCTGGAAGGGGCGTCGTGCCAAGGCCGCCGTTCCCGGCGGCATCAGCATGGGACTGCTCACCGAGCCGGAGTTCGACACGCCGCTCGATTTCAACGCCCTGGCCAAGGTCGGCTGCCTGGGCCTGGGCACCGCGGCCGTAACCGTCATGGATGAAACGGTCAGCATGGTCGATTTTCTGCACAACACCTGCCGCTTTTTCTCGCACGAGAGTTGCGGGCAATGCACGCCTTGCCGCGAAGGAACTCGCTGGAGCCTGGAAATGCTCGAACGCATCAAGGCCGGCAAGGGACGGCTTCGCGATCTCGACCTGCTGCTGGAGATTGGCGATACGATCGGCATTATTCCCGGCACCACGATCTGCGGCCTGGCCGACGGCGCGGCGTGGCCCATCAAGAACGCGATTCGCAAGTTTCGGCAGGAGTTCGAAGACTACATCCGCCGCACGAACCCCAGTGGCTACAACCAGACCGACGCGGTGCTGTCGCTCGACCCGCGGCGCAGCGAACACAGCGACGTCGTCGAAATCGCGCCTTGGTGGCCGGAGGCGCAACATGGTTAGCGCGATGATGGGGGAGCAGACCCCAAAACTCCGCAAGTTATGCGAGGTGCCAATGCATGGCAAATTCTACGGTGACATTATGGCAGTTCGGCTAAAGGCATTTGTAGGCAACTCCACCGGGCGCGCAAGGCACGCCATCGGGACAATCGTTGACGGAAAGCCCGTTGCGGTAACCGAGATCCCGAACCCTGAATGGTTGGAAATAGCGGAGGAAGGCGACGCGTTTTATTTGTATCATTTTAGCTCAGAGGGAGTGTGCATTGCAGACACGTGGCACAGCAGTTTGACGGAAGCAAAACAGCAGGCGCAGCACGAATTCGGCATCTCACCGGAGGATTGGGTGCAAGCCTTTGAGAACCTCCGAGCGCCGTGACTATGGCTAAAGGCCACATCGACGGCAACGTGGTTGAGATCGGCGACATGGAGCGCCTCGACGGCATCCAGGCGGCCGAACGAGCCGCCCCCTGGTGGCCGGAGGCAAATCATCATGGATATTCAACGAGCGCCGCGTTTTTATCAGCGACGGGACGGCGGTGGCCGGCTATTGAAGGTACTGCTCAGGAAGTAAAATGCGGATGGGGCCACAAGTGCGACCAATCGACTTCGATCTTTATGGCCACAATTGAACGCTTGCTTACCGCCGAGGAATACGCTCAGCTTCCTGACAACGGCGCACCCACCGAGTTGGTGCGAGGAAGAATTGTCGATCTGGATATTCCAGCCTTTCGCCACGGTTGGCTCTGTGTCCGGGTAGCGAAGCTCCTGGCAAACTATGTCGATGACCATGAGCTGGGACGTGTTTTAGGCAACGACGCGGGCATGATCACCGAGCGCAATCCGGATACGGTGCGCGGTCCTGATATTTCCTTCTTCAGCTATTCGCGCATTCCCAAAGGAGCGAGCCTTGAGGGCTATGCCCAGGTGGCGCCGGAAGTCGTTTTTGAAGTGCGTTCGCCCGGCGACCGATGGCCAAGGATTCTCGAGCGCGTGAGCGAGTTTCTGAACGCGGGGGTGCTGGCCATCTACGTGGTTGATGCCAAGAAAGAACTGGCCACCGTCTTCGACGCCGCAAGCGACGAGCCAAGCCGCATCTTGAAGGGCGGCGACGAATTGACCTTTCCGGCCCCTTTGTCCGGCTTGCGGATCGCGGTGCAGCAACTGTTTGCATAACCTGGTAGAGTCGATCGTTCCTCAAAATCGTCTCGGCGGGTCATCGTCTTAGCTCAGTAATCGCGCCATGCAATCGTATCCCATTATTCACGTTACCCGAGTCGTTTCGGGGGTGACGAGCATGTCGGCGAACCGCGTAGGCAGAGGCGACAAATGTAAGCCGCGATGCCGCGCGGCCAGGTAAAACAAACTTTCTGGAAGAGCAATAAAAGAAAAAAGGTCGTTCCATTTCTTGTGCGGCAGCCGCTGGGCAGGCACAATTTTGTCGCCGCGTAGTTCCATAAAGTGCGCGAGCGAAGATTGAAGCGATCGCTCGACTTCGGCCGATTGGCCGGCGGCGATCGCCCGCCATAGGTCGAGAAGCAAACGCGGCGGCTTGGCCAGACGCTTCGCCACTTCCTGCTCCAGGGTGGCTGCATTCTTCAGCGCGCGATCGCGATAGCTCGACACGAGCAGCAGCAATACCGCAGCGAATTCGAGGTCTTCCTCACCGGCCGTTTTCGCCGAAGCCAGCTTCGGCTGAACGAGGTTGCAAACCTGCTTGAAGGTTTCCCAGCGGCCGGCAAGGGCGCACAGGAGCAATCCTCGCAGCAGCGCCCGGAACTGAAACCACGGCGCGGCTTCAACGCAGTCCTTGCCCGCTTCAGCGATCGCCTGAAAGTGAGCCAGCGCCGCGTCGCTCGCGGCCGCTAAGAACTCGCTAGCTTCCGGCGCCGAGGCGAACTGGAAATGACTCATCGCCACCAGTTTCATCGCGGCGTCGAGAGCGTAGTCGGTGCTGTCCGGCGGATCGGTGTTCGCTTTGGCAAATTCGTCCCGCCAGTCTCGCACCCAGTTTTGGCTCGAGAAGCCAGGGTCTTTCCAGCCCGCGCCCACGAAGTCGAAATAACACCCGAGGCGCTCGAACCGGGCGGGCATCCCATCGATGAAAATGGTTGGCGTCTTGAGCACTTCGAGCGCCCGCTCGCCGGTTTCGTGCGCGACACGGTTCAATGCCTCCGTGTAACGCGACGCGAATGATGAGGCATCGACGCGCATCATCTCTTTTCCGCGCACTAGCTCCTTCAAGTGATCGACTAACTCCGCGGGCGACGCTCCCTTGAACTCCTTCATGTCGCGCGATGGCGGGGCGAACTCCCCGCCAACCGCGTCCGCGAAGCTCGCGACGGTCGTCGTCGTATAATCGCGATGGTAGGCAATGATCTCACAGCGGCCCTTTGCATCCCCCGAAAGCAGTGCGTCGAAGCCCAGGTGGGAGTTGGTAAAGGCGCTCTTGTCGGAAAGTCCGAGGTCAAAATGCTGCGCGAACTCGAAGCCCGTGTCGAGAAGTTGCTGCCGCCAATCGCGATACCAACGCCGCTTCTCGAACGGCGCCGACTTTTTGCGGCGAATGCTGAGGTTCGCGTCCAGCAGCGGAAGCAGGCGGCGGGCGGTAACGCACCTGCGGAACCGTTCGTTTTCCGCCGCCAGCGCGGGGCTTAACGTCGCCGCTTTCGGCTTCTCCACCGCTTCGCCCGTCAGCAAGCCCAAAAGGTCGGCATATTGGGCGCGTTGGCGCAGCTCCGTCTTATCCTTATCTTCGTATCTTTTGCACACCCAGGCGACGGACGACATGCCGAGCCTTTCGTGCTTGATGTTCGGATCGGCGCCGTGCGCCAATAGGAACCGGACAAGTTCGACTCGGTTGTCGACAACGCAACGGAAAAGGGCCGTGTTTCCGTAGCTATCGGCGGCGTTGACATCTGCGCCGTGCGCCAGCAGCAGTTCCACCATCTCCAGCGCGTCCGGTTCGTCGAAGTCTTCGTCAACACAATGGACGATCGGCGGATCGTTGTTCACTCCATCGACAGGGCAACCCAGCTCGATCAGCAGTTCGGCGCACTCTTTCCACTCTGCGTCCTCAACTTTTGAGAGCGCCGCCATCAACGGCGACATCGAGGTTTCGGGCACGTACGTCAGCGACGCACCCTCGGCGACGGCCTGGCGGATGCCGTCGGGATCGCACCGGTCGACGGCCCTGGCCAGGGCGGCGGCGGCCTTGTTTTTGCCCGCGGTTGCTTTCTTGCGTGCAGCCATGATACATCTCGCTCGTGGTGCTTTTACCTCCGGCCGCATTTGATAAACTGGCCTCGGCAAACCCACTTAGTCTATTCTCGCTCCTCGAAAACGTCAATTTGGGAGGACCGCTCATGGCTGGTTACAGAATCTATTCGCTCGGCTGGGACAAGTTCCAGAACTTCGTCAGCAACCCCACGAAGAAGCAACTCACGGCGTTCGCCAAGCGCGTGTCGGAGCAACTCGCGGGCGGTGAGGATGACGACGACGATGACTATGGTGACGATGACGAAGAAGGAGCTGATCCGGTGCGCGAGTGGCCCACTGAGCCGGATGCGTTGCGGAAGTTCGTGAAGGAGCGCTTGGCGCGGCCCGACTGGTATGGCGATCTATCCGACGGGGGGAAGGATGCCTGGAGCTGCGCGGTCTGCTACTTTTGCGAAGAAGAGGGCCCCGGCGGCGTCGGCTTTCGCGTCGATCATGACGGCATTTATTGGGATTTGCTTGAGCTTGCCTGGAAAATGCTCAAAATTCCGGGGGAAGAAATCCATCCCGACGTCGCGTTATCGGCGTTCGGCCGCCGTCCGTACCGCTATACGCCCGCCGCAACGGATGGCTCGGAGGAGGATGAAGACGATTACGACGCCTGGCAACCGATGCACAGCATGCACACGCCCGACGAGGTGCGGAAAATGCTAGCCGAGCTGGAATCGATCGCCCCCGCTGTCGAGGGCGCAAAGAATAAACAGGCGATCAACGACTACGATGCCTTGGTTCCGGTGCTGGAGCGGCTCGCCGAAGAAGGGCGCATGCTGTTCATTCAGGTCGATACCTGATCTCCGCGGATCGCGCCGATGTGCAAAAGCGATTGAAAAGCAATCCTTCAAAACGACCGCCAGGCCCTTCCCGGCGGCGTACCGCCAGGGCCCCGGCAACCGGCTTAGCCTACTCTCTCTCGTCGAAAGATTTAATTTGGAAGGACGCTCGTGGCTGGTTACGCGATCTACTCGCTCGACTGGGACAAGTTCCAAAGCTTTGTCAACGATCCCACCGACAAACAACTCCTACTTCTCGCCAAGCGCGTATCGGAGGAGCTGTTGTATGGCTATGACGGTGACTTTGAAAAAGGTGATCCCGTTCAAGACTGGCCCACGGAACCGGAACAACTTCACGGCCTAGTGAAGCGGCGGGTCGCGCGGCGCGACTGGTACGGCGACTTGTCCGAGGCGGGCAAGGAGGTTTGGTCACAGGCTGTATGGGGCTTTTGTTGCATGGAGAATCGCGCGGGCGTCGGCTTTCGCGCCGAGCATCAGATTTATTTCGACTTGCTTGAGATTGCGTGGAAGCTTCTTAAAGTTCCTGACGATAAGATACATCCTGATGTCGCATTATCGGCGTTCGGCCGCCGTCCATACCGTTATAGGCTGGCGCGAAGGACGTCGCAGCAAAGGACCAAGACGGCTTTTGACGCGTGGCTGCCGATGCACAGCATGCACGCACCCGAGGAGGTACGGAAAATGCTCAAAGAGCTCCGTTCGATTGCGCCGGCAATTGAGAGCGCGAACAAAAAAGACGTCATCAACGATTACGATGCCTTGCTGTCGGTGTTGGAGAAGCTCGACAAAAAAGGGCGGATGCTGTTCATTCAGATCACATGATTTCCGCGGATGACGCCGATGCGCCGAAGGGCTTGAAAGATCCTTTGCAGATCATGGCAACACCAGCAGGGCAAGCGCCGGGTCGGTAATAAACGCTGTCACGTCGGCCGACCGATCGCGAAGCAGATCGACGATGTCGGCTGTCGGGCTATTGCCGACCCGGAGCCAGATCGCTTTCGGCGGCGGACATGCACGACCGCCATGCGCCGGAAATCGGAATCCTTCGAGACGACCACCAGACCCTTGCCGGCGGCGTACCGCCAGACGGCTATGTCGTCGGCGCCGAGCAGGCCGGCGCCGCTGACGTGCTCGGATCCAGGATATTCCGCCGCCAATAACGCGACCAATCGTCGCGACAAATTCTGATCGAACAGAAGGTTCATGCGCGCACGCGCCGCTCGCGGTCGGCTGCGAAGGCGAGGCAGGCCTGAACATCTTCCGCGGTCAGCTCAGGAAAGTCGGCGAGGACTTCCGCGGCCGTCATGCCTCCCGCCAGGTATTCCAGCACGTCCTGCACGGTCATGCGCATGCCGCGGATGCACGGTTGGCCGCTCCTCTTGCCCGGATCGACGGTGATGCGTGATTGCCATTGGCCATTCATATGAAAGAAGCATCACGATCGGGAACACGACGAGCATGATCGCGCCCAGAACGACCCAGGCAGGCCTCTTCGGCCCAACTGCAGAGCTTTTGCAATCCCAAGGAGTCGTCGTGGTCAATCTCGATCAGCAGATCGTAAAGCGACCGTCGGGCCGAAGTGAGGAAGAAGACCGCGCCCGCGGCCATCAGCCCGAATAATCCGTCGGAAAGGCCGGCCTGTTGAATCGCCCGCACCAACTCGGCGTCATGAACGCTGGCGATGCCGAACGATGTGAGCAAGGTCATGAGCGACTTCACCGGCGCGTCGAGCTGGTCGAGGAACTGGCGCACGTCGGCGTTTTTTGCCGCCCAGCATTCCAGGCAGGAAAGGAGCGCGAGGATCGCGAGCGACGTATTGCAGACGAACCACGACGGCGCATCGACCTTGCCCAACATCCCCGAATGCGCGACCAGCGGCATCGAATCGCCAAATCGCAAGAGCAGGGCCGCGACAAACGCGGGCAGGAATGCCCGCGACGGAAAGAGTCCGAGCGAGCCGAGCGAGTGGATCAATGAGTAAACCGACATGGCGCACTCGCTTGTCTAGCTCTAGGGCGTGAAGTTTTCGATGCGCTCGACCGGCATCCTGAATCGTGTTTCGCCGTCACCACCTGATAGAACCTGTCTGCCATGGGGGACCGCTCCGATGACGGGAAGACGAACATAGAATAGTGGCGGCCAGCGGACCGATCAAGAACCGGCAACGAGAATCGCGTGGCAAGCAGGCCCGCGAACCGCGGCTTGTGATCGGATCGCTGCGCGTCGTATAATTGGAAGGTAACCATGCTGCAAGCACAACGATTGTTCCGTGGCGGATCCGATCTCGCCCCTCGGCTTGGAACGGACGTGCTGGCGGATCGAACGACCGGTTGGCTCCGAACCGACCGAGGAATATCGTTATTCGACGATCCGGCAAGAGTGACGCGCTTCGGCGGAGCCTATGAAGTGGAGTCGGTCCCCGACGGCCTCAAGGTCCAGCAGCGCGGCAGAGACCCAGGGCATTATGAATTGATGCCCGCGGAACCAATGACCTTTGAGAGATATGTGGAGCTACTCGAGCAAGTCGTGCTTCGCGCCGTGGAGGCAAGCAGTTAAAGAGGAGATTCGATGATGAAGGCCCAAACTTGTGCGCGGGTTATTTTTCCCGAGGGCTTTGACGAGCGGGGCGCGTTCGAGATGTCCCTGAAGGGCTGGTTGAGCGCCCGAGTCGAGCTGACTGACGGCAGGCATTATTCCGTCTACTTCATTGATCCAGTCCGCCTGCGGCAGGATTTGGACGAGAACGCGCAGCGCGGCAGGCCGTACCTCGCCGATCCGGGCCTGATTGTCTTGCCCGAAGTCACCGTCGAAGCCGTACAAGAGGCCGTTCACGCTCTCTGTGAGGAGGGGTTCTTTGCCCGACTGCGAGCAGAGCAGGAGAATGAACGGGCTGCGATCTAGGCGGAGAAACTCGGAAACCATCGACATCGTCGTCGACGGTAGCATCCTGACCCGTGCAGAATCGCTCGCTCCACGTGGTCGGCGTCGTGCTGATGTGTTCCGCCACAATGGGGCTGACTGGTTGGCTAGATGGTCGTTGCCCGGTGCGATAAAAATAGCGGCGAAGCAGTGTGTCGCGGAGTCTTCCAGCTTGCTGCTAGGCTGCCGCCGGGCAACCTGTTAAACTACCTCCACCCGGTCCGGGAGAACGCCGCTGCAACCTGACGGGCCAGGAAGCCCATCCTGCCGGATGGTTGGGCGATTGCCAGAAATGGAAGGAATGATGGGTAAGGTTTACATCGACGGCAACGAAGTCGAAATTGGCGACAAAGAACGCCTCAATGGCATCCAGGCCGCCGAGCGGTTGGGCATCGACATTCCTCGCTATTGCTGGCATCCCGGCTTGACGGTGGTGGCAAGCTGCCGCATGTGCCTGGTCGAGACCGGCACACGCAACGCCGAAACGGGCGAAATCCAGATGATGCCCAAGCTCGTGCCCGCCTGCCAGACGCCGGCCAAAGACGGCACCGTATTCGTCACCAACAGCCAGAAGGTTCACGAGGCGCGTGCCCGCGTGGAAGAAGACCTGCTGCTGCGGCACCCGGTCGATTGCCCGATCTGCGACAAGGCGGGCGAGTGCTATCTGCAGGACTATCACTTCGAGCACGGCCAGAAAGAACGCCGGGCAGACATCCGGCCCTTCACCAGCCGCCGCCGCGACGTGGGACCGACGGTCACGCTGTTCGTCGATCGTTGCGTGATGTGCAGCCGGTGCGTGCGGTTCACACGCGAGATTGCCGGCAGCAGCGAGCTGATGGTCATCAACCGCGGCAGCCACGAAGAGATCGACACCGTGCCGGGCTATCCGCTGGCCAACAAGCTGTCGGGCAACGTGGTCGATCTCTGCCCCGTCGGCGCGTTGGGCGACAAGGACTTTTTGTATCAGCAGCGCGTCTGGTTCATGAAGAAGCACCCCGGCGTCTGCACCGGCTGTTCGACGGGCTGCTCGATCTGGGTGGAAGAAAACCAGGACCACGTCTACCGCTTGAAGCCGCGTGAAAACCCGTTCGTCAACCACTGGTGGATGTGCGACGAAGGCCGCTATCAGTTTCACTACGTTCACAGCGACGCCCGGCTGATCGGCTTGCGTCGCCGCACGGATGCCGGCTATGTCGAAATGGATTGGTCGGCGTTGCCCGGCGAGCTACAGACCAAATTGTCTTCGGCGGGCCGCCTGGCGGGAGTTCTTTCGCCGCACCTGACCGTGGAAGAAGCGTACTTGCTGGCCAAGTATCTCCGCGGCTACGATCGCGACGCCGTGCTGGCATTGGGGCCGGTGCCGTTCGTGGGTGACGATGAGCGGTTCAAGAACGGCTTCACCATTCGCGCCGAGAAATGCCCGAACCGCCGTGGCGTGGAGGCGGTGATTCGGCATTTCACGGGAAGCTGCCCGACGTTCGAGGAAATGTTGCCGCGCATCGAGCAGGGCGAGTTCGGCGGCGTGTGGGTGACCGGCGGATACAAAGAGCCGGAATTCAGCAAAGCGATTGCCGATCGGTTCAGCCCGGTGAACCTGCTGATCGTGCAGGACATTTTCGAGTCGCCGCTGTGGACGATGGCCCATTATCAGCTTTCCGGCGGGACGTTTGCCGAGCGCGACGGCTCGTACGTACACCATGCCGACCGGTTGCAGAGCGTGAAATGGGCGGTGCGTCCGCCGGCCGGCGCCTGGGTCGAAGGGCAACTTTATTGGAGGCTGTTGGGCATGCCGGGGCTGTTCAACTCGCGGAAGGTGCTCAGCGACGTGGCGGCCGAGATCATTTACTTCTCCGCGGCGGCCGACGAGATACCGGCGACGGGCATCGACTTGAAGATCAACCAATTGGCGAGCGTTTGAAGAGGCATTAATCGGAGCAAGGAGTGCGAAAGTTAGCTGTTGTACGCATCTGTGAGGCAGGCTTCTTTTTCTGGAGGACCGCTCGTGGCTAGCGCGGAGTTGTCTAGACCAGATGATTATTGACCAAAGGCCAGTCAAAAAGAGTTCCATCGTCGTTTCGCGGCGATTCGCCGGGCCGGCCTTGTTGCCGGCGCTGCTTGGCCTGTGGCTCGCTCCAGGGGTACCAACGGCTGGCGCCGTCGAGCCTCTCGAACGGCTGCTTCTACGCGAAGATCCCGCGAAATTAGCCGCCGCGGCTCGCAAATACGGCGACGCGCAGCGGGGCGCCGTGCTGTTTCATCAACGCAGCGTCGGCTGCGCTTTATGCCATTTGCCCGACGATGGTCGGCCCGCAGTGGGCCCCGATTTGACACGGCCGCCGGCGGATGTCGATGACGCGTATTTGGTTGATTCGGTTCTGATGCCGTCGAAAAGCATCCGTAAGGGCTTCGAGACGATTCGCGTGGTCACCGACGACGGCCACACGATTGTCGGTTTGTTGGTGGAGGATCTCCCCAAAGCGCTTGTTCTGCGCAGCGCCGACGGGAACTCGGAACTTCAGCGCATCGACAAGCAGGCGATTGACGAGCACGAGAAAAGCCCCCTTTCGGCTATGCCGGCCGGTCTGGCCAATCAACTCGCGGGCCGACAAGACTTCCTCGACTTGTTACGGTATCTCTTCGAAATCAGCGAGTTCGGACGGCAACGCGTGGCCCAGTTGCGTCCTCCGCCGGGACTATTCTCATCGCCGCCTTTACCGGAGTATGAGCAACACCTCGACCATGCCGGCCTGCTGTCCGAAGCGGGCGACGCCGTGTTCGAGCGGGGCGAGGCCATCTACCAGCGGGTCTGCGCCAACTGTCATGGTACAGTTGACCGGCCCGGTTCGCTGCCCGCGGCGCTTGCGTTCGCGTCCGGCCGTTTCAAAAACGGCGCGGACCCCTACGGCATCTACCGCACACTGACGTTCGGCTTTGGCCTCATGGCGCCACAAAGCTCGATGGTTCCCCAGGACAAATACGCTGTGATCCATTACGTGCGTGAAGCTTACTTGAAGCCGCACAATCCGACGCAATTTGTGGCCGTCGACAACGCGTATCTGGCCGGCCTGCCGAAGGGCGACACCCGCGGCCCTGCACCGAATACGCACGAGCCCTGGGTCGCCATGGATTACGGCCGCAGCCTCATCAATACCTATGAGATTGGCAGCGACGGTTCGAACTTCGCCTATAAGGGGATCGCGGTGAGGCTTGACCCCGGTTCGGGCGGAGTTTCACAGGGACGAGACTGGATGATCTTCGACCACGACACGCTACGTGTCGCCGCGGTCTGGAGCAAAACCGATGACGAGCATCCCGCCTTTATCGACTACAACGGAATTCATTTTAACGGCCGCCACGAGGTGCATCCACGTATCGCCGGCGAGCTGCGGGTGGTTAACCATGGCCTGGGGTGGGCAAACCCGGAGACGGGCGGCTTCGACGACGTACGGCTGCGCGGGCGCGACGACAAACCTTACGGGCCGTTGCCGCGTGCCTGGGGGCACTTTAACGGCCTCTACGACAATAACGGCCGCATCGTTCTCTCGTATTCGGTCGGCCAGACGCCGATTCTCGAAATACCGCATATCGCCAACGTCGGCAGCAACGCGTCCTTCGTCTTCACGCGATCGTTCCGCATTGGTCCGCGGCCGAACGATATGGTAGTCGCAGTGGCGGAACATCCTGGCGAGCATGCCCGCCTCCGTGAAGCACCCGACGGCCCACTTGGCAAATGTCGCGCGGTTGTGGAACCGGATCCGTCGCAGCCGAGCGGCGAATCGAAGCTCAAGTTCGAGGCTGGTTTGGCGCCTGACATCGCCAACGCGCATTGGACGTTGGAAGACGGCCAGCTTCGGCTGCGGATTCCCGCCGGCGACGAGCCCCTTCAATTCACCCTCTGGACGAGCGTCGGCGGCAAGCAGGTAGTGCTGAAGGACGTGGATTTACCGCAAACTGCCCTCAACGAAGCGATCGAAGGCGGCCCTCCGCGCTGGCCAGAGTCGCTCGCCGCCGCACCCGTTCTGGGCGCCGACGACGGCCCGTTCGCGATCGATGTCCTGACTCACCCGGCCGGTAATCCCTGGTCATGCCAGATGCGGTTCACGGGCTTCGACTTTCTCGACGATGGAAAGGCGGCGGCCGTCTGCACGTGGGACGGCGACGTGTGGTTGGTGCGGGGCGTCGATCGGCCGGAGCAGGGACTTACCTGGCGGCGCATCGCTTCAGGCCTGTTTCAGCCTCTGGGGCTAAAGGTCTGGAACGGGGAAATCTACGTGGGCTGCCGCGACCAGATCGTCATTTTGCACGACCTGAACGGCGACGGCGAAACCGATTACTACGAGAACTTCAACAGCGATCATCAGGTCACCGAGCATTTTCATGAATTTGCGATGGGCTTGCAGACCGACGCGGAGGGGAATTTCTACTACGCCAAGTCGGCCCGGCACGGGCTGTCCGCGGTGGTGCCGCATCATGGCACTTTGCTCCGCGTCAGCCACGACGGCCTCCGCACCGACATCCTGGCGACCGGATTTCGCGCCGCAAATGGGGTGTGCCTGAACGCGGACGGCACGTTTTTCGTCTCCGACCAGGAGGGCCATTGGACGCCCAAGAACCGCATCAATTGGGTACAAACCGGAGGTTTCTATGGAAATATGTTCGGTTACCACGACGTGACCGACACCGCCGACGGGCGGATGCGGCAGCCGCTGTGCTGGATCACCAATGCGTTCGATCGTTCGCCCGGCGAGCTGCTGTGGGTCACCAGCGAGGCCTGGGGGCCACTGAAAGGCTCACTGCTCGAATTGTCGTATGGGGCCGGCAAGGTCTTTATCGTGCCCCATGAAAAGCTAGACGGCCAAATGCAAGGCGGAATTTGCCCGTTGCCGATGCCGATCTTTCCCACCGGCGTGATGCGCGGGCGGTTTCATCCGACGAACGGCCAGCTCTACGCCTGCGGGATGTTCGCCTGGGCCGGCAATCAGACGGCACCCGGCGGCTTCTACCGCGTTCGCTACACGAACAAGCCTGTGTGTATTCCGCTTTCGCTCCGAGCGCGCCCGAAGGGTATCGAGATCACTTTCTGCGCTCCGCTCGATGGCAACCTGGCCCGCGACACCAAGCGTTACCGCGTTCGCGCGTGGTCCTTAAAGCGAACTGCAAACTATGGCTCCGACCATTATGGCGAGCACGAGCTGGCTGTGGCATCCGCGTCGCTCACGCCCGACAACCGCGGCGTCTTCCTCGAGCTTCGCGACATCGCCCCCACCTGGTGCATGGCCATAGACTACCGCCTGAAGGCGTCGGACGGAACGCCGGCCGTCGGCCAGGTACACAACACCATCCATCGGCTACCTTCGGGCAATAAATAGGGTTCATCCGGAAGCTGCGTACCTGAAGCCGCCGGTGGGCCAACGATGGATCATGCGGGGCGACGCCGCCCCCGTCTCAAGATGATCGATCGCCCCAGCTTGACGCTTCGAAGCCGAAGCCGGATCTTCGTCGATCGTATAGGCAAAGTATTCGTGCCAACGAAAGCATCCGCGTTCATACCGATGCCGTGGGAATGACAACCCTTCCTTTTTCAATCATCATCGCCTATCTTTCAGCACATGACGACCGAATTCATCATCGAAGCGCTGGTCAAGATCGCCATCCTGATAGGCGGGTTGATGACGGCGGCGGCCTATCTCGTGCTGCTGGAGCGGTGGATGGCCGCCTGGGTGCAAGACCGCCTGGGGCCAAACCGCGTCGGCATTCCGCTCACCAAGATCCGCCTGTTCGGCCTGGGGCAGCCGCTGGCCGACGGCCTGAAGTTCATCTTCAAAGAAGAAATCACGCCGCACCATGTCGACAAGGTGCTCTATACCGTGGCCCCGATCGTGATTCTGGCCACGGCCCTGGCGATCTTCGCCGCAGTGCCGTTCGGCAGCGTTCTGCCGGCCGACGCGGGGATTCCCGGCGTCGATCATCAGATCGATCTGGTCGTCGCCCCGCAACTCGACGTGGCGCTGATCTACATCTTCGCGTTGAGCAGCATCGCCGTGTACGGCGTGATCCTGGGCGGATGGGCCAGCAACAGCAAATACAGTTTTTTGGGCGGGCTGCGGTCGAGCGCCCAGTTGATCGCCTACGAGCTGCCGCTGGGGCTGGGCATTCTGGGCGTCGTGCTGTTCTCCGGCTCGTTGCGGCTGGAGACGATCATCGGCGAACAAGCCAAAAGCGGCGTCTGGAATATTCTCTGGCAGCCGATCGGCTTTGTGGTCTTTCTGGTGGCATCGTTCGCGGAGAGCGCCCGGCTGCCGTTCGACTTGCCCGAAGCCGAGCAGGAATTGGTGGGCGGCTATCACACCGAATATGCGGGCATGCGGCTGTTGATGTTCCTGATTGCCGAGTTTCTGCACATGGTCACGGCATCGTTCTTGATCGTGATGCTTTATTTCGGTGGCTGGCATCTGTGGGGGCTGACCGGCAGCGACAACAACGTGACCTGGGTCACGGCCATCTTGCGGATTCTGGTTCTGATGACGAAGATTCTGCTGGTGATCTTGTTTTTCATGCTGGCCCGCTGGAGCTGGCCCCGTTTCCGCTTCGACCAATTGATGAACCTGTCGTGGAAAGTCATGCTGCCGCTGGGCGTGGTGAATCTGGTGTTGGTGGCGGCGCTCGTCGAGGCCGCGGGGCACTCGCTCGATACGGGCGCTCGCTGGCTGTTGATGGGCCTGATGTGGATCGCGGCGGTCATCGCCTTTGCCGTCGCCGGAACGTACGCGCCGCTGCACACCGACAACCGCCCCAAGTGGCCCAACGACGGGAGGATGGCCTTCCCAGGCCGTCCAGTACAATAGCCAATGAATAATTCTTACGTGACAATGTGCAGCGTAATCTCGGTGGCTGGGGCAGAGCTTGGCCACGCGCGACTGGACCGCGGCAACACGCGCCGCGGCCAAGCGATGCCCCGGTTGGACGCGCGCGGGCATCAACGTGGGGCGACGTCGTTTGCGGTGGGCCGGCGCTCGCAAGCTCGCTGGTCCCACCCTACATCCTTAATGAAGGGCATCGGATGAAACCTGACGACCCGGACATTCAGTGGATCGACGAGCCGCCGCTCGGCCTGGCGGGCAAAATGTACTTGCCGCTCTTCGTGCAAGGCTTCGCCACCACCACGCGGCACCTGTTTGGCCCAAAGGTGACGGTCAGCTTTCCCGAAGCCCGGCCGAAAGTCGGCAATCCGCTCATCTATCGCGGCGTTCACCGGCTGAACAAGGACGAGCAGGGACGGGTCAAGTGCGTGGCCTGCTTCCTCTGCGCGACGGCCTGCCCGGCCCATTGCATCGACATCGTAGGGGTTGAAAGTCCCTGGCCCGACCGCGAGAAGTACCCGCAGACGTTCGTCATCGACGAGTTGCGGTGCATCTTCTGCGGCATGTGCGAAGAAGCCTGCCCGGTCGACGCCATCGAGCTGACCAGCTTTCTCGACCTGACGGGCCGCAGCCGCGAAGAGATGATCTTCGACAAGGAAAAGTTGCTCAGCGTCTACGACATGACCAAAGACAGCGAGCCGATGAAATCGCACGAGCTGGGAGGCACGACATGACCGGCGCCGCCCAGACGATCGCGATCGCTTCGGCACTCTTGGCCGGCGGGCTGTGGCTGCAATTGCCGCGCGGCACGACGCGCGGCCGCTGGTGGGGCGTCCTCTTGGCGGCCGTGGGCATCGGCATGCTCGCCTCGCTGTTCGTGCATTTCCAGCGCGAGCATTGGATCGGCGAGGGCGTCTTCTTCGCCGTTGCCGTGACGACGATCGTGTCGGCCTTCGGCGCCGTCACCATGCGCAGCCCCGTCTACTGTGCCCTCTGGTTCGCGCTGACGCTGCTGAGCACGGCCGCACTTTTCTTGTTGCAGGGAGCGCAGTTTCTCGGCGTGGCCACGATCGTGGTCTATGCGGGGGCGATCCTGGTGACGTTTCTGTTCGTGCTGATGCTGGCCCAGCCCGAAGGGCACACGTATTACGACCGCGTCTCCTGGGAACCGATGCTTTCCGCCTGCACCGGCGCGGTGCTGGTCGGCCTGTTGACCGCCGTCATCTTTTTGCCCGCGGAGGGCAAGGCCGCGCAGTCGGGTTGGAAGACCGAGGGTGCGGGCGCCGAGGCGCGGCAAACGGAGATTCTCAACACGGAGCACGTGGCCCACCTTGGCCGGCAACTGTTCAGCCGCTATCTGGTCGCCGTCGAAGTGGCGGGCACGCTGCTGTTGGTGGCGCTGGTGGGCGCGGTGGCCATTGTGGCCCAAGGGAGCAAGGCGGGACTGGCAACGCCGTTGACGGCGGTCCCCGTGGAACGCGGGGAGGCCCAGCATGGATGAAGTCCAGTTGCTCGAACGCTATCTGTTCATCGGCGCCCTGCTGTTCGGCATCGGGCTGGTGGGCTTCGTCAGCCGCCGCAACATGATCGTCATGTTCCTGGCGGCCGAAATGATGCTGCAAGGCATTTCGCTCAGCCTGGTGGCCTGGGGCCGGTTCCACAACGATTGGGGCGGGCAGATGCTGGTGATCTTCATTCTCACTGTGGCGGCCTGCGAAGCGGCCATCGCGCTGGCCCTGGTATTGATGCTCTATCATCGCAGCGGCAAACTCGACGTGGCATTCTGGCAGACGGTGCGCGAAGCGAACCAGCCGCGGTACGTCGATCGCGAGTTGCCCGACGAGCCGCTGACCATCGAGCATTTTCCCACGTTGCCGCACTCCGGCGTCGAGCCGGTCCACTCCCTCGACGAAATGATTCACCGCAGTCATGTTTAGCATCGAAACCTTACTGATCTTGATCCCCGGCCTGCCGCTGGCGGCCTGCCTGATCACGGCGCTGGCCGGGGCCAAGCTGCTGCGCGAGCGGAGCCACTGGCCGATCATCGCGGCGCTCGTCGGTTCGTTCGTTTGCAGCCTGATCTTGTTGTTCGCCGTGAACAACCTCTCCGCCGCGGCCGGCGACGACGCGGTCGGCGTCGAACGTATCTATCCTCTTTGGACATGGGCCGATCTGCCGGGCGCGTACCAGCTCGGAACGGATGCCGCCGGCCGCGCATTGAACATCGACGTGACGCTGCGGGCCGATCCGCTGACGGCCATCATGTTGGCGATGGTCACGTTCATTTCGTCGCTGGTGGCTATCTATTCGGTCGGTTACATGCACGGCGATCCGGGCTACTGGCGCTTCTTCGCCTACGTGTCGCTGTTCGTCTTTTCGATGACGATGCTGGTGTCGGTGAGCAACTTCATGCTGCTCTTTGTGTTCTGGGAGGCGGTCGGTTTGTGCAGCTATCTGCTGATCGGCTTCTGGTACGAGAAGCCCGCGGCGGCGGCGGCCGGCAAGAAGGCGTTTCTCGTCAATCGCGTGGGCGATTTCGGCTTCATCATCGGCCTGTTCCTGATCTGGACGACCTACGGCACGCTCAACTTTCACGACGTGAACGCCGCCGGGAACCCAGTGGCCGCGGGAGAGGAAGTGGCAGTCGAAGGCGTGTTCGGGCAAACACGCCTGGCCAAAGAGACGAGCGAAGGTTACGTCGGCGGTGCGGTGGGCGTGGCCATCTGCCTCTGTCTGCTGGCCGGGGCCTGCGGCAAGAGCGCTCAGTTTCCGCTGCACGTTTGGCTGCCCGACGCGATGGAAGGCCCGACGCCGGTCAGCGCCTTGATTCACGCGGCCACGATGGTCACGGCGGGCGTCTATATGTTCACGCGCGTCACGCCGCTGGTGGTGGCCGCGCCGGCGGCCCGCACCGCGGTGGCCGTCGTCGGTTGCTTCACGGCGCTCTTGGCCGCCTTGATCGCCCTGACGCAGAACGACCTGAAGCGGGTGATGGCCTATTCCACGATCAGTCAGTTGGGCTACATGTTTTTGGGCGTGGGTGTGGGAACGCTGGCCGGCGTGACCAGCGGCATGTTTCACCTCTTCACGCACGCCTTTTTCAAAGGCCTGTTGTTTCTCGGTGCGGGCAGCGTGATGCACGCCATGGGCGGCATCGTCGACATGACCCGCTTCGGCGGCCTGCGGCGGATCATGCCCTGGACCTGCCTGACGTTTGCCTCCGGCTGCCTGGCGTTGTGCGGCATCTGGCCCTTCGCCGGCTTTTGGAGCAAGGACGCCATTCTCGCCTCGGCCCTCGAAACGCAGCACGGAGGCACGTTGTTTGTCGGCACCGCTTTGGAGATCGGCTTTTACCAATTGCTCTGTTACATCGGCCTGTTCACCGCCTTCCTGACGGCGGTCTACACCTTCCGGGCGTTTTTCATGACGTTTTTCGGCGAGACGCACGTGCCGCACGAGGCCGGCCACCATGCTCACGAGTCGCCGCGGAGCATGCTCGTGCCGCTGTTCATTCTGGCGGCATGTGCTTTGGGGATCGGCATCATCGATTCGGAATGGGCTTTCGGCAAACATCGGTTCGACGAATTCTTGCAACAAACGCCCTCGCTGAGCTACGCCCCCTTGCAACCGGCCGAGCACGCCGGCGAAACAGGCGCCCACGGCCAGATCATGGCCCTGGGCAGTCTGGCGGGTTTTGCGGGCATCGGCCTGGCGGCCTTCTTGTATCTGGGCGGTCGCAAAGAAATCGAAGCGGTGGGCAAGGCCGCCAGTTCCGCCCGAATTTACGAGTTGGGCCTCTATCAACTCTCCTACAACCGCTTTTTCATCGATGCGATTTACAACGTGTTCGTCATTTGGCCGCTGTGGATGCTGGCGCAATCGGCCTACTGGTTCGACCGCTGGGTGATCGACGGCCTGGTGAATCTGGTCGGCAAGATACCCCTGGCGGTCGGCTCGGCGCTGCGGTCGCTGCAAAACGGCCTGGTGCAGTTTTACGCTCTGGCGATGATGCTCGGCATGTTGGTGTTGGTGGGGACGTTGTTGATGTGGCCGGCTCAGTGATGAGGTGTTGCTGCGCTTACGGCGGCTATGAAACAAGATTCGCCAATTTGGAGAAAACTCAAACGCTTTCGCGGCCAAACGAAAACGAACGGCCTTTCGGGCAAGGATCGGCGCTATTATGAATGGGACCACACCCACGGTGACATCGAGGTCTACAATAGTAGAGGCGAGCACCTTGGCTCGATGAATCCGGACACCGGCGAGATCTACAAGCCACCCGTCGATGGAAGACGCATCAAGATCGATGACTAACGACCAAGAAACCAAGCACTGCTGTGATGTGATGGCCGCGCATCTCGCCGACGAGGATGTGCCTGTGACGTACTCGCCGCGCTTTCGCGAGTACGCTTTGAAGATCCTCGATGGGGGTTCGGCGATACAATTGATTGATTTCTGCCCGTGGTGCGGCTCTCGCTTGCCGGAGAGTCTTCGCGATGAATGGTTCGACCAACTTGAACATCTTGGCCTGGAACCAGAGGATCCAGAAGTTCCCGACGATATGAAGTCCGACGCCTGGTGGCGGAAACGTTTCGTTCTCGGGACTCGTTGAAGCAGGTGAAACAAACAACGAAAGCGTGTTCGCCGTCATGATTGATGGGTCGAACAGAAGAGTATCGAGTATCGATTGAGGCCGCGCCCGATGAATGCTAACGACGCTCTCCAATTGCTGTCGAAGCACATGCCGGAAATCCGGCGAAGGTTCGGCGCGCAATCGCTGGCGATCTTCGGTTCCGTTGCCAGGAACGAAGCGCGTTCGGAAAGCGATCTTGACGTGCTGGTGGAGTTCACTGGCCGGTCAACTTTTGAGAGCTACACGGGGCTGAAGCTGTACCTGGAAGAGTTGTTTGGAATATCGGTTGATTTGGCCATCGAGTCGGATTTACGGCGCGAGATTCGGTCGCGGATTGGCGAGGAGGCGATAACAGTGCCTTGAACGCGGTGCAGCAGCATCCGATGTCGCCGGCCCTGTCAGAGAGCCCATGGCATCCGCGGGAAGTAGAGCAACGACGCGCGCTGTGGCGTCAGAAATATCGCAAGGAACAACTAACTACGTGAGTCTGCCAAGGCCCTCGGATACGACCAGCGAATTGCACCGCAGAAAGCCCCGTTCAATTCCCATGGCCAAGAGATATACTCGAATGGAGAGACGTACATCACCGCCGATATTGATTCGCACGTCGGTGGCGCGTGGAAGAAATTTGACCGCCAGGGCCGCCGACTTGGCACCTACGATGACGAGATGAACCGGATTGGAGACTGACCCCATGAGCCGATTTTCCATTGAATTATTGCCGCTTGCGGCGGACGCTGATCCGCACATCGGCACGCGGCTTGGCGTTATCAAAATCGGCGACTTCGAGGAGCGATTCGAGGCGTCGACCGAGTTCTGGACTCCCGCACGCTATAAATCGCAGTGGGCCGAAGGGCTTAACCGACTCGGCCCAAACTCGCCAAAGTCCTGTTTGATCACTTCCATCACCGACCCCGCCACCGCGAATTTCCTGTTTTGGTGGCCGGTGTATCTGATCGGCCAGAATCTCCATTTTCAAAACCACGTGCTCTTCTTCTCGGAAATCAAGGGAGCCTTTGATCCAGACAACCCGTATCCGCATGTTCCAGAAAGAAGCACCACCAGCGAAACTGGCGAACGAATCTCCGAATGGGTGATTCCATTCAGCGACGCCCTGGGCGCGAGAAACGCCCTCATTGACGTTTCGAGCCCTGTCTTGATTGCCGAGAACCCCGTTCAATCGTAGCAACTCCGCGACGCTTTACATGCCCACACTTTTATTGCTCACCATCTTCCTCCCTCTCGCCGGGGCCGCGCTCATTTGGGTGCT
The DNA here is from genome assembly GCA_035533075.1 of Pirellulales bacterium. Lineage (NCBI taxonomy): Bacteria > Pseudomonadati > Planctomycetota > Planctomycetia > Pirellulales > Pirellulales bacterium. The sequence goes on from DATLUO010000138.1 coordinate 29,001, forward strand.
GTCCGAGGCGGGCAAAGTCCTTGCCCGGCGCATCGCGCTGGCGGTGTCGCTCGCCACGCTGGGCCTGGCGGCCGCCGTGGTACTGCAGTTCGACCCTGCGGCAACCGATGGCATCGATTGGCCCTGGTTCTCGTCGGATCCCATCGACATTCGTTTCAGCCTGGGGCTCGACGGAATCGGTCTGTGGTTCTTTGGGCTCAGCGCACTGCTTACCCTCACCGCGATCCTGGTGAGCTGGGAAGCGATCGACGACCGGGCGCCCGCGTTCTATTCGCTGCTGTTGCTGCTCGAAACAGGCATGTTGGGCGTGTTCGCCGCGCGCGACATCATCTTGTTCTACGTGTTTTTCGAGTTCACGCTCATACCGCTCTTCTTCCTGATTGGCATCTGGGGAAGCTCCGACCGCCGCTATGCGGCCATCAAGTTCTTTCTCTTCACGCTCGGCGGCAGCCTGCTGACGTTCCTGGGTCTGGTGGCGATCGTGCTCTGGAACTATTACCACGCCGAGCCCCGCGTGATGACGTTTTCCATCCAGACGCTGCAACAGAACCTCGCGGCCCAGCCGATACCGTTCTACCCGCAGTTGTTGATGTTCCTGGCGCTGTTCGCCGGCTTCGCCATCAAGGTGCCGCTCTTTCCGCTGCACACCTGGCTGCCGCTGGCCCACACCGAGGCGCCCACGGCCGGCAGCGTGATTCTGGCCGGCATCCTGCTGAAGATCGGCGGCTACGGCTTCTTGCGGTTCAATCTGCCGCTGCTGCCCGATGCCACCGCGTTCTGCATCCCCTGGCTGTTGTGGCTTTCGGTGGCGGGCATCGTCTACGGCGCCCTGCTGGCGCTGGCCCAGACCAACATCAAGAAACTGATCGCCTATTCCAGCGTCAGCCACCTCGGCTTTTGCATGTTGGGCACGTTCGCGCTGAACAAGCCGGCCCTCTACGGCGGCGTGCTGCAGATGGTCAACCACGGCCTTTCCACCGGCGGACTGTTCGCGTTGGTGGGCATGGTTTACGAGCGTTATCACACCCGCGAGATCGCCGACCTGGGCGGCCTGGCCCGCCGGCTGCCGCTGTTGGCGACGTTCATGGGCCTGTTCACGCTATCGAGCATCGGTCTGCCCGGCATGAACGGTTTTGCGGGGGAGTTTCTCATCCTGCTGGGCATGTTTCAACGGGGTTATGCCGAAGCGCCGGTGATTTACGCCACGCAGTGGCTGGTGATCGCGGTGCTGGCGGTGTCGGGGGTGGTGCTGGGGGCCTGGTACATGCTGTGGCTGTTCGAGCGGGTGTTCTTCAATCGGCTGCGAGAGCCGGCCCATCACGAAGGGCCGCCGGTCCGCGACATGTCGCCGCGCGAAGTGCTGGCCCTGGCGCCGCTGTTGGTGTTCGTGTTCTGGATTGGCCTCTTTCCGCAGCATTTCCTGCGGCCGATGGAGCGTGACCTCGACAAGGTGCTGGCCGTTACGGTTCCGTCGTTCAACCAGCGATATCAGGAGATCGAGGAGCGTCCCGTTGTCGTCGCGAAATCATTCCGTGTAGGGTGGGACCAGCGAGCTTGCGAGCGCCGGCCCACCGATAGCGACGTTGATCCCACCGATAGCAACGTCGATGATGATGGGCCGGCGCTCGCAAGCTCGCTGTCCCCGCCCTACGCGATGGTCTGTAGGGAACGCCCTCCGTGGCGCTCCGTGAATCACAAGTTGACGTCGTCTGGCGGTTCACGGAACGCCACGGAGGGCGTTCCCTACAGAGAGCCTGTCGGCGCAAGGCCCGAAACGGAACACAGAGGAGAAGTTGCCCGTGTCGAGTGAGACCATCTATCGCCTACTGCCCGAAGCGATCCTGATTGTCGTCGCTTCGCTCATCTATGTGGTGGGCGCCTTCGTGACCGTTCGGCGCGTCTGGGCGGTCGTGGCCGCCACGGCAATGGTGCTGTCGGCCGTGGCGCTGGCGAGCCAAGGTTTTGGCGGCGAGGGACCGTCCGCGGCCGCAAGCTCAGCGGGCACGCTGGCCCTCGACCTGTCGGGCCGCATCGATGCCCTCGGGCAGTACATTCGCTGGCTGGCGTTGGTGGTGGGATTCGTGCTAGTGCTGCTCTCGTCGCACCCCGACGACGATGCGCAGGAGCCGGAGTTGATCGGAACGCTGCTTTTGGCCGTCTCCGGCGCGATGCTGGTGGCGACCACGCGCGACCTGGTGCTCTTGTTTCTGGGCATCGAATTGATCTCCATTCCGACCTATGTGCTGCTCTATCTGGGCCGGCGCGACGCTTCGTCGCCCGAAGCGGCCGTGAAGTATTTCTTCCTCAGCATCTTGTCGTCGGCGCTGACGCTGTACGGCTTCAGCTTTCTGTATGGCATCGGCGGCTCGACCGATCTGGCCGCCGTGCAGTCGGCGTTGGCGTCGCAGCCCGACGAGCCGACGGGGCTGACTTCGCTGGCCGTCATCGCGCTGGTGCTGCTGTTTGCCGGCATCGGCTTCAAGATCACGGCGGTGCCGTTCCATTTTTACGCTCCGGACGTTTACCAGGCCACGACCAACGGCAACGCGGGCGTGCTGGCCGTGCTGCCGAAGATCGCCGGCTTTGTGGTGCTGGCCCGGATCGTGGCCGCCATGCCGGGCCTGGAGAGCTACGGCTGGCGCATCGCGCTGGTGCTCTCGGTGCTCACAATGACCTTGGGCAACTTACTCGGCCTGTGGCAAGACAACATCCGCCGCCTGCTTGCTTACTCGTCGATCGCGCACAGCGGCTACATGCTGATCGGCCTTTCCGTGGGACTGGCTGCCGCTCCCACTGCGGACGGGGGCGTTACGCTGGACGGCATCGGCGCCATGTTCTTCTACCTGGCTGTTTACTCCTTGGCGACCGCGGGCACGTTCGCCGCGCTGACTTACTTGGGCGGGCAAGGCAAGCAGGTTGACACCGTCGACGAGCTGGCCGGGCTGGCCCGTTCGAATCCGCTCACGGCCCTTTTCCTGGCCGTGTTTCTCTTCAGCCTGATGGGCATACCGCCGCTGGCCGGCTTCACGGGCAAATTCCTGATCTTCGGCAGCGCTTTGACTTTGAACGAGGCCGGCCTGGCCGACCCGCATGTGCGGACCTGGTTTCTGGCCCTGGCCGTGATCGGGGTGCTCAACGCGACGATCGCGGCGGGCTATTATTTGCGTGTGGTGGCGGCCCTCTATTTCCGCGCGCCGCAGACCACGCCCGTGAGCCTGGGCGGCCGCGGCGCCGCCTTCGCCGCCGCGTTGTGTGCGCTCTTAGTCGTGCTCGTCGGCCTGGTTCCCACGCCGCTGGCCAGCCAATCGACCGAGGCGGCCGTGGGGTTGCGTCAAGTTCCGGCCGCCGTGGTCGCCGATCGATCGCGGTAGCGCAACGCCTGGCCCGATTTAGCCACGTCGCCGCCGGAGGTGTCCTGGGCCGGCACGGCTGGCTTCGTAGCGACTTTCGTCGAACCGCCGGGATTGATACACAAACCATTTGCTATTCGGCACGCTTGACAGCGGTCCGACGCTCGACGAACAATGGAGTTTATACTCCAGTCTTGAGTTGTCCCTCGCCCAATGCTGTAATATGGCCATCGCGGCAACACCCCTGACCTACGGCCACGACGCTTCAGTTGCCCGTTTCTCGGTGGCAAGCTATCAGTGCATGATCGCCGCGGGCGCGCTCACGTCGGAAGACCGAGTGGAGTTACTCGAGCACTACGTGGTGTTGAAGATGCCGCACAAACCGCCTCACGACAGCACGATTCAACGAATGTTGCGGCCGCTGCTGAGGTCGCTGCCGGCCGGCTGGGATTTGCGAGTGCAATCGGCGATCACGTTAAGCGACAGCGAGCCGGAACCCGATTTTGCGATCGTCCGCGGATCGTCGGCGGACTATGAGGGTCACCATCCCTTCGCCGCGGACGTGGGCTTGCTGATCGAAGTCGCCGATACTTCGCTGGCGCGCGATCAGCACGATAAAGCGAGAATTTACGCCAACGCAAACGTGCCGGTTTATTGGGTGGTTAATCTGGTGGACCGCCGGATTGAAGTCTACCGTCAGCCGTCCGGCGGTGACGCCGCCGCCGAGTACGCGGCCAGCCAGTTCTATCGAACAGGCGACACGGTGCCGGTCGTGTTTGATGGCAGCCTGGTAGCCAACATGCTTCACTCTCAGTCATAAAAGCCGTCGTGGTGGCCGACGCGCTCGATAATCACTTCGTCGCCGGCGATACGGAACTGTACTTGCCAGTTGATCAATCTTCTTCGTCGCGGGCCGGCGAGGCAATGATCGGGATGGCCGGCGAAGGCGGAGCGGGTTGGCTTCCGAGGAAGAGATGGCGGCGGCTGCCCGTGCGGGCGTCGAAGATCATTTTGCGCTTGCCGGCCAGGGCGGCGGACAATGTTTCATACAGCATGCGCCACTCGGTGAGCCGCGGATTGGCCGCGTGACTGGCTTGCACTTCGAGAAAACTTGCCGCGTCGCCGGCGGCTAATTCCTGCTGTTCGTGGGCCGCCGCCTGGGCCGCGGCAAGTTCGCCGGCCGCCTCACCGGCAAGGTCGGCTTGCAGCCCCGCCCAGCGCTCGTCGGTCAGTTCGCCCTCGTCACGGACCAGCTCGCGCCACGCCGCCAACCCGCCCGCCTTGATCACGCGATCTCGCAGGAAAGCATCGGCCTCGTTCTTGCGCCGCTCGCGCTCCTTGAACGCCCGCGAGACGTCGCGAAAGGCATCCACGACGGCCAGCGGCGGATGCACGTCAACCAGGCAGACGCCGTCGTCGAGTAGCCTAACGCCGCAGCCCAGCCGGTCGAGTTCCGCTTGCAGCCGCCGCCCGATCTCGCGTTCCAAATCGGCCCGGCCGGTGGTCAGGATCTCGGCCGGTTCGCGGTTTCCCTTGGCGCCACTGTTCAACAGCGGCCTCTCGGCCAGCACTTCGCGAACGACGCTCTGGGCCGCGACCTGCAACAAGTTCTGCGGATCTCGCGCGGCAAAGTGCCAGGCACGCACGTCGTCGATGCGATATTGCACCGCGGCGCCGACCTCGACCAGGCTCTGGTCGCCGGTCAGGGCAATCGCCTCGTCGTCGCTGCGTCGGACGCCGTGGGGCGTGTTCCACTCGATCGCCTGCTTCGCGCCCGCCTCGGCCGCGCGCGTGCTTTGCAAGCCGACTTCAATCGTCCGCACCCGTGCCGGGCGGTCTTTGACGATCGTGTCCCAAGGCGGCGGCAGGCGCAGGTGCGGGCCCGGCCCCAGCGCCGCGCGAAAGCGGCCAAAACGCCGCACGACCGCCACTTCGTCGGGGCCGACGAACACGACGATCTGGGCCAGGTACGCCACGACCGCCAACAACAGGGCGGCCCGCAACAGCAGCCATCGCCACCACCACAACGCTTCGCATGCCCGAACGAGAGGCTCGAACTGCCGGCCGAAGCCGGCGCAGCCACGGGCCAGCAGCGACTCGATGCGACCGAACCAGCTCGCTTGCCAGCGGTCGAACCAGATGAGCCGCATTGAATTGACGAGCACCAGCAGCGAGCCGCACTGGTGAAAAATGGCCGCGGCCACCGGGGCGCGTCTGAGCCAGGCCTGCGACCAGGTAGGCATGATCCAGGCCGTGAGCGCGATGCCCAGCAAGTTGACGAAGAACGCGAACAGCACGATGTTCTGCCGGATGACGCGCACCGTTTCGCGGGCCAGCCGAAGCGTGGCCGGCAACGAGGCCAACGGGTCGCCCATCAAGACCAGGTCGCCCGCCTCGGCGGCCAGATCGCTGCCCGCCCCGGCAATCGCCAGGCCCACGTCGGCCCTGGCCAGCGCCGGGGCGTCGTTCACGCCGTCGCCGACCATCGCCACGGCGGCTTCATCCGACGGCCGGCCCGCGCCGCGCTCCGCGCGCCAGCCGGCCAGCCACTGCGCCTTCTCATCAGGCCGCAACTCCGCCTGCCAGCGCTCGATGCCAAGTTGCCGCGCGATCTCGGCGGTCGTGCGCGGCCGGTCGCCCGTCAAGAGCACGACCTCGTCGATGCCCATCGCCCGCAGCTCGGCCAGCACGCCGGCCGCTTCGGGCCGCACCGCGTCGCGCACGCCAATCGCCCCGGCCAGTTTGCCGTCGATGGCCACCAACAGCGGCGTCTGGCCGGCTGCTTCGAGCCTCGCAATCAGTCCCTCGACTTCGTCGGGCAATTCGATCTCGCGGTCGCACATCAGACGGCGGTTACCGACGACAACACTTGCCGCAGAGTCGGCGAGTAGGCGGGCCGCCACGCCGGCGCCGGGCAGAGCCTCGAATTCACCCACGGCGGGCAAGCTTATTCCTCGCTCTTTTGCCGCCGCCACGAGCACCCGCGCGATCAGGTGCTCGCTCGTTTGCTCGGCCGCCGCGGCCGCCCGCAGAATCTCATCCGGCGTGCGGCCGGCTAAAGGTAAGCATTCGCCTAGCACGAGCTTGCCGGTGGTCAACGTGCCGGTCTTGTCGAAGGCGATGCGACGGACCGCTGCCAGGCGTTCCAGTGCCGCCCCGCCTTTGATCAGCACTCCGCGCCGCGCCAGCCAGGCGACCGCGGCCATCATCGCCGCCGGGGTCGCCAACACCAACGCGCAGGGGCAGGCCACGACCAGCACCGCCAACGTCGGCATCCAGTTCCAACGATCGAGCGCGGGCCAGATCGCTTGCGAAAGCGCCAGCCGATTGGTGGCCGCGAAGGTGGCCGCGGCGCAGACAAGCACGAACGGCAGAAACCAGCGGGCCAGCCGATCGGCGATCCGCTCGACGCGCGCCTTGTCTCGCTGCGCCGCCGCGACGATGCGGATCACCTGACCGAGCGTGGTGGCGTCGCCCACGGCGTCGGTGCGAATCTCCAGCGCACCGAACTGGTTGAGCGTGCCGGCGTAAACCGCGTCGCCTTCCGCCTTGTCGGCGGGCATGCTCTCGCCGGTGAGCGTGCTTTCATCGACCGCCGACCGGCCCGCCAGCACGGCGCCATCCACGGCGATCCGCTCTCCGGGCCGCACCACCACAATATCGCCGATCGCCAGCGACTCGACCGGCAGCTCGACCTGTTCGTCGCCGCGCCGGACCCGCACCCGCCGCGGCCGAAGCTCCAAAAAGCGTTCCAGCTCGCGATGCGTCCGGGCAAACGTAATCGCTTCCAGCGATTCCCCGATCATGGCGATCAGCACCACCTCGGCGCCGACCCAGTATTCTTTGAGCGCCAGCGACGCCAGCAGAGCGATGGCCAGGGCCAAATCGGCCCCAACATGGCCCTCAATGAGGCCGGCCAGCGACGCATAGACGATCCGCGCGCCGCCCAGCACCGCGGCGACAAGGGCAAGGTTGACTCCCCAGGGATTGCGGAGGTTTGCGTAGCCCAGCCAGGCGAAGAGCAGATCGCCCGACACCAGCAGCCCGACCGCGGCCGTCAGCAGGTACAGCGCGCGAAACGACGGCAGTCTTAAAGCATCGTCGCCGTCGTGCTGCGTTTGCATGATCGTGTGGAATTGGTAGGGTGGGACCAGCGAGCTCCCCGCAATTTTGGATTTTGGATTGTGCGGAATCCAAAATCCAAAATCCAAAATCCAAAATCATTTTGCCCGCTCCAGGCTAGGTGGGCCAGTGGCGCGTGTCAACGGTAGCGGTCTTTCCCCCTTCGTGCTACGCTTGGCAAGTGCCTTGAACCACGCCCGCCAGACGAACCTCCCACTTATGAACGCCGACCTGGGCGCCTTGAGCGTCGCCGCCGTATCGATCGGGTTTTTCCACACGCTGCTGGGACCCGACCATTACGTGCCGTTTGTGGCCATGTCGCGCCTCGGCGGCTGGAGCCGGCGCAAAACGCTGGTCGTCACCTTGCTCTGCGGCCTGGCACACGTCGGCAGCTCGGTGCTGCTCGGTTTTATCGGACTGGCCCTGGGGCTGATCGTGTTTCAGTTGGAAGAGATTGAAGGCCGCCGCGGCAACGTGGCGGGCTGGCTGCTGATCGGATTCGGAGTGGCTTACTCGGTGTGGGGCCTGGTGCAAGCGGTCCGCAGCCGGTCTCACGCGCACTTGCACGCCCATCTCGACGGGACCGTGCATGACCATGAGCACGCCCATTCAGCCGAGCACCTGCACGCGCATGCCGCCTCCCCCTCGCTGACGCCGTGGGTGCTGTTTGCGATTTTCGCCTTCGGTCCCTGCGAGCCGCTGATTCCGCTCTTGATCTATCCGGCGGCCAAAGCCGACCTGTTCAGCGTGGCCTGCGTGACCGCGCTCTTCGCGCTGACCACCTTGGCCACGATGACCGGCATGGTCGTCGCGCTTTCGAGCGGGGTCGGTGCGCTCAAGTTCGCCAAGCTCGACCGCTACAGCCACGCGCTGGCCGGGCTGGTGGTTTTGTCGTGCGGACTGGCGATCAAGGCGGGCTGGTAGGATTTGGGCGTAGGGTGGGACCAGCGAGCTTGCGAGCGCCGGCCCACCATCATAGACCGCGATCCCGGTGGGCCGGCGCTCGCAAGCTCGCTGGTCCCACCCTACCGACGAAACTGCAACGATCGCCCCAAATGTAAACCAATTAGCAACGCTAGGCCTTTCCGCTTGCGGAGCAAGCGGGCTACGGGGCTACGGGCTAGTGGTTCAGAATAAACTCGTTGCTATTCAGCACCGCCCACCAGACATCCTGCATCGCCGCGGCCGGATCGCCGCCGCGCAATGCCAACAACTGGTTGGCAATCGTCATCTCTTGCTTCGACGGCTTGCGGGCCAAGGCCGCTTCATACAGATAGTCGATTCGTGAGTGCGGCTTCATGCTGCCCGCGATCATCTTGTGCAAGAAGCCGCCCTTCTCCAGGCTGGTGGCCTTCTTGATCAGATCGCCGTTCATCATCATCAACGTCTGCGGGATCGTACCGTTGAAGGTCGTCGTCTCGTCGCCTTCGTCGGTGCCGAACGCGATCGTGAACTGCCGCAGCCAGTCGCCCTTGGTCTTCTCTTGCTCCTGGAAGCTGCCCTTGGTCTTGTGCGCCTCGGTGGCGACCAGCAACGATTCGTAAAGTTCTTCGGCCTGCATCTGCCGCACATAAAAATGACTGAACAGCGGCTTGTTGCCCAGCGTCGGGTCGTCCTGCTTGTTCTTGGCGATTCTCGCTCCGTACTTGCTCGATAACGCGTAAGGCTCGCTGAGCACGATCCAGCGAATCAGCCGGCGCAGGTCGTGCCCGTGCCCGCTGAATTGCTTGCCGAGATATTCCAGCAAATCAGGGTGTGAAGCCGCATTGTGCGGCCCCAGGTCGTCGATCGGCTTGGTAAAGCCATAGCCCAGGAAGTGCGCCCACATGCGGTTGACGATCGACTTGCCCAGGTACTCCGATTTGACCACCAACTTGGCCAGCTCCAGGCGGCGATTGACCTCGTCGGCGTAACCGCTGGGGTTGATCTTGGTGCCGTCGACGAACGTCGGATAGGCCACCTGCAAGATGCCGTTTCGCAGTTCATAGTAAATCTCGGCTTCCCGCGGGTCGCCCCCCTCGCCGGGAAAATCTTCGTTTTCCAACCGGACGGCCACGATTTCGCGCCCTTGGAAGGTGCGCAGGGCCTTGGTCTGGCGGAAGAAGGCGTTCATGCCCCAAAACTGGTCCTGCTTCCAGTCGTTGAAGGGATGATTGTGGCACTGCGTGCATTGCACCTGCAGGCCGAGGAAATATCGGGCGGTCTTGGCGGTGGCGGTGGTGGCGTTCTCTTGCAGGTTGTCGAGCACGAAGTTGACCGCGCCGTTGTAACCGTCTTCGCCCGGCTTGTTCGAGCCGGTGGCGCTGATCAGCTCAAACACCATTTTGTCGTAGGGCTTGTTGGTCAAAAAGTTGCGGCGGAGATATTGCTGCATGCCGTCGCGGTCGACCAAGTCGCGGGCTTCGTCACGGGCGTTCTTGGGGCGGCCGATGAGGATGTTGGTCCAGAGGGTCATCCAGTTTCGGGCGTACTCTTCCACATACTCGTCGCTGTCGAGCAGACGGTCGACCAGGGCCTGCTTTTTATTCTTCGACTTGTCGGCCAGAAAGCCTTGCAGTTCCGAGACCGACGGGATGCGGCCCAGCACGTCCAGAAAGAGGCGGCGGCACCATTCGTTCTCGGTGGCCTCGGGCGAGGCGGTGACTTCCGCGTCGTTCCAGCCCTTGCGGATTTGTTCGTTGATGTAGGCGATAATGTCGGCGTCGCTGGTGCCGCTCGTCGAAACGGCGTCGCTCAACTCGCCGCCGCCCTTATCGCCCAACGACTTGCCGCCGAGTTCTTTCTTGGCGTCGGCCGCCGCGACTCGCCCGGTCGACTTTTTTTCAGCAGCCGTCGCGGCCTGATAGCGGACGGAAGCGACCCAGGCGGCGGCGAGGGCCGCCGCGCAGAGCAGAACCAGGCGCCCCGGTTTACCGCATTGTACCGCCGCCGAACATGCTTGGATGTGCCGCATCATGGGACGTGCCTCTTCACTAAGCTCGAATTGCCGATAGCATCCCCAAGTTGCTATCATAAGGGACCCTGCGGCGAAGTCAAATATCGAGCCGGACCTTGGGATGTTCGCTCAGCAGAGACCGCGTTTGGCGGCGAGAATACGTGTAGAAGGCGACTTGGCCGGGCTGGGGCTCAAACACAGGACCGACGCGGCAGGATTGCTCCCGCAACCATTGCCGCAGATACTCGGCGGCGCCGCGGTCGGCCAGCAAAATCAGGTCGCTGATGCCCGACTTCTGGATGTGTACCGGAACCGGGTCGCCCGGCAGCTCGGCCGCTGAGTGCGACGACTTGGCCGTGAGCCGGCGGCTCTTGGCCGCGGCTTCTTGGGCTTGCGCCGTTCTCTCCTGGCTGTCGGCGACGCGGGCACGGACGCGTTCCAGCAGCGCCTGCAGCGCTTCGACGCGCAACGGCTTGACCAGGAATTCGTCGAAGCCCGCCTTCAGGGCCTGTTGGCGATGACCTTCATCGGCGTAGCCGGTCAACGCCACCAGCGAAGTCGTTGCCAGATCGGGCACCAGTCGAACGTTGCGGGCGACGGTCAATCCGTCGATTTGCGGCATGCCCAGGTCGACGAGCATGACGTCGGGTTTGATCAGGGGCGCTTGCTCGATGGCCGTGCTTCCCTGGTTGGCCACGTGGACGTCGTGACCCCAGTGTCGGATCAACAGCCGCATACATTCCGTGGTGTCTCGATCGTCGTCGACGACAAGAACTCGCATGGGGGCGACCGCCATCGCTGCTGCTCCATCTTGTGCTACTTGTGCCAAACCGTCACCTAGGAGAGGCAGAATAAAAAAGAAAAGAGGCAAGGTTGACAAACAAGGTTCAGTATACCGTGCCGACTAAAACGTGCAAGCTTCGCGTTCGTGACTTTAGTGACTTCGCGAGCCGGCGCGCTGCTGGTGAAAAAGGCATCAACGGTGTAGAATTTGCCCAATGCCTTGATGCAGTACCGAGGACCTCTCGGGCACAGCCAGAACCTTGCCCGGAGCATGTTCGTTGCCAGAAATCGACCTTATCGTGATCGGCGGCTCGGCGGGGGGCCTGCCCGCGCTGTTGAAAGTGGTGCGCGATTTGCCCGCGGACCTGCCGGCCGCCCTATGCGTCGCCATTCACATGTCGCCTGACAGCCCCGGCAAACTGCCGCAAATCGTGGGGCGCCGTACACCCTTGCCGTGCCTGTTCGCCGACGACGAACAGGCGATCCTGCCCGGTCGCATTTATTTCGCTCTCGTCGACCGGCACCTGTTGATCGACGACGGCAAGCTGCGCGTGAGCCAGGGGCCGAGAGAAAACGGCTTTCGACCGGCGCTCGACCCTCTGTTTCGCAGCGCGGCCCGCTGCTACGGTCCGCGGCTGGCCGGCATAGTACTCTCCGGCAGCCTGGGCGACGGGAGTCACGGTCTGGCCGCCATCAAACAGTCGGGCGGCATCACGATCGTGCAAGATCCGGAAGAGGCCACCATACCCAATATGCCACTCAGTGCGCTGCGCGGCACGCAAATTGACCATATCATACCGGCCTCGGAAATGGCCCCGCTGATCGTGCGGCTCGCGCAGAGATCCGACGCCGCGTTGGGATGTCGACGATGAGCACGACCTGAAGCGGTGCGTGGATTATATTCATTGGAACCCTCGCAAGCACGGCCACGTCGCGCGTCAGAGATTGGCAATGGTCGTCGTTTCATCGGTTTGCGGGCGCCGGCGAGTATGATTTGGATTGGGGCGGGACGGATCCAACGCCGGGCTGGGACGATCCAGAGTGGGGAGAGATTTAGTCAGGGGACGCCGAACGATGGTGGGCCGGCGCTCGCAAGCTCGCTGGTCCCACCCTACATCAAAGCCCACAGCCTTCCGACACATGGCCAAAAAAACATCGCCGCCGCCCGACAAGCCAAAAAACAATCCGCTGCCGATCGTCGGGGTCGGCGCCTCGGCGGGCGGATTCGAGGCCTTTCAACGCCTGATCGAAAACCTGCCGGCCGGCTCGCCGCTGGCCATCGTCTTCATCCAGCACCTGTTGCCGACCCACAAGAGCATGCTCACCGAGCTGCTCTCGAAGACCACGGCCATGCAAGTCTCGCAGGCCGAGGACGGCATGCCGCTCGAGACCGGCCACGTCTACATCATTCCGCCCGACGTGTACATCGAAGTCCGCGACGGCCGCTTCACACTGGCGCCGCGCGGCGGCGAAGGCGCCTTCTTGCCCATCGACCGCTTCTTCATCTCGCTGGCCACCGACGTGGGCGAACGGGCCATCGGGGTGGTGCTCTCCGGCATGGGCAGCGACGGCGCCATCGGCCTGAGGCAGATCAAGGAGGCGGGCGGCGTCACTTTTTGTCAGTTGCCAGGTTCGGCCGAGCGCGATGAAATGCCCCGAGCGGCGATGGCCACGGGCGACGCCGACTTCATGCTCTCGCCGGCGGAAATCGGCCGCTCCCTGGTCGAACTGGCGCAGCATCCCTACATCGCGCTCAGCGACGAGCGCGCGGCCACCCCCGATCTGCGGCCCAGTGAAGAGCAGTTTCAGCGCATCTTCTCGCTGTTGCGCACCTCCAGCGGCATCGACTTTGCGCACTACAAACGTCCCACCATCGAACGCCGGCTGTTGCGGCGGATGGCCTTGCAAAAAACGACCAGCGCCGCCGACTACCTGGAGCGTCTCCAGAAGCAGCCTCAGGAGGTGAACGAGCTTTACCGCGACATTCTGATTCACGTGACCTTCTTCTTCCGCGAGCCGGCTTCGTTCACCACGCTCAGCGACAAGGCGTTTCCCAAGCTGTTCGAGGGGCGGCGGCCGGACGATGCGGTGCGCATTTGGGTGCCGGGGTGTTCGTCGGGCGAGGAACCCTATTCCATCGCCATTGCGCTCTCGGAGTTCTTGACCGACAAGGCCGACGACGTGTCGGTGCAGATTTTCGCCACCGACGTCGGCGAACAGGAGATCGAGCTGGCCCGCGGCGGGCTTTATCCGGAGCCCGTGGTGCGGCCGGTGTCGCCGGAGCGGCTGCGGCGGTATTTCACGCAAGTCGACGGCAAGTATCGCATCAACAAGAAGATTCGCGACATGTGCGTCTTCGCGCGGCACGATCTGACGCGCGATCCGCCGTTTTCGCGGCTCGACCTGATCGTCTGCCGCAACGTGCTGATCTATCTCGACCTGGCGTTGCAGAAGCGGCTGTTCGCGGCCTTTCACTACGCTCTCAAATCGACCGGCTTTTTGATGTTGGGCAGCGCCGAGTCGGTCGGGCTGCACAGCGACCTGTTCGCGGTGGTCGATAAAAAACACAGACTGTACAGCAAGCGGGCCGCTTCCCCGGCGCCCTTGGAGCTGAGCTTCACCGACGGCAAACACGCGCCCCGCCTGACTTCCATCGCCCCCGCGCCGGCCGGCGAGCACCTGCTGCGCCGCAGCGTGCAGCAGGAAGTGAGCCAGCTTTTGTTGAACAAGTACGCTCCGCCGGGCGTGCTGGTGAACGACCGCTTCGAGATCGTGCAGTTCCGCGGACAAACCGGCTACTTTATCGAGCCCGCGCCGGGCGAGGCCGATTTGCACGTGCTGAAGATGGTCCGGCCGGGCCTGTTGTACGAGTTGCAGGAAGCGCTGGCCGAGGCCCGCAAATCGCAATCGTCGGTCCGCAAAGAGGGCCTGCACGTCGACTTCAACGGCCACGGCCGCGACGTCAATTTGCAAGTCATGCCGGTGTCGATGCCCGACGAACCGCTCCACTATCTGATCTTGTTCGAGGACATGACCGCCGACGGGCGGCCGGACGCGTCTGGCCGCCGGACGCGCGCGGCGCCTCGCAAGGCCACGAGCGCGGTCAAACCGTCGGCCGATCTGGAACAGCTTCGCCGCGAGTTGGAGACCACGCGCAAATACTTGCAGTCGGCCATCCAGGACCTGGAGATCACCAACGAGGAGCTGCAGTCGGCCAACGAAGAGGTGCTTTCCAGCAACGAGGAGCTGCAAAGCACCAACGAAGAGCTCGACACCGCCAAGGAAGAGTTGCAAAGCACCAATGAAGAGCTCAACACCCTGAACGCCGAACTGCACAGCCGCAACGAAGAACTGAGCCTGCTGAACAGCGACCTGATCAACCTGCTGAGCAGCGTCGATCTGGCCGTGATCATGGTCGATCGCGGCCTCTGCATCCGCCGTTTCACGCCCGCCGCGGAGAAGCTGTTCAATCTCATTCCCGGCGACGTGGGCCGGCCGATGCAGCACATCAAGCCGAACATCGTCTACCCCGAGCTGGAACAGCGCATTCAGCAGGTGATCGAGAAGGTGGCGCCGCTCGAGGAGGAGATCCGCGACGTGCGGGGAACTTGGTACTTGCTGCGCGTGCGGCCCTATTGCACGATCGACAACCGCATCGAAGGCGCGGTGATCGTGCTGTTGAACGTCGACACCGTGAGGCACGGGCGCTGACGGATCTCAGCCACGGATGAAACACCGATGCAACACGGATAAATAAATAAAGAATCAAAGGCGACGATCTGCGGGTAGACGTTCGCCAAGGATCAATCCGTGTTTCATCTGTGTTTTATCCGTGGCTTGAAAGAATGAGCGGTGTTTCGTCGATGGCTGCTAAAAGACAAAGCGTTTGAACTCGACCTTGGTTCTGCCAAAGTTGATCAGCAAGCCGACCTTGACGCCGGTCGCTTTCAGTTCGTTCAGGAGCTGGGGCTCATTTTCCTGGGTGTAGGCTTTGGCGGCTTTCAGTTCGACCATCACGCAGTGGTTGACCCACAGATCGGCTTTGTAGAAGCCGACTTCAACGCCCTTATACATCACGCGAATCTCGGCCTCGATTTGCGCCTCGAACCCGCGCCGTATCAACTCCACCTGCATCGCGCGCTAATAGACTCCCTCCAAGAAGCCATATCCAAGCACATTATAGACCTCGAACGCCGCCCCGATAATCGCTTCGGTGACATCTTGATGTGGAAGTTCCATGGCCTTTTACCTAATTAGCCACGGATGAAACACTGATGAAACACGGATAAAGAATGAAAGTGGCCTGCCCGGCGGATTCTGGCCACCGCCGCAAAGCCAGCCAACCTTCCGTTTTCGGGCGGCGTCGATCGTCGTTGTGCCTGTTCAATACTGACTTTCGTCGTTTCTAATCCGTGTTTCATCGGTGTTTCATCCGTGGCTGGATAATCCTTACGGCGATACCGCTTACTGAATGGGCTTGACGGAGCTGGCCCGCGGGCCTTTGCCGCCTTTGCCGCCGCCGGCTTCCAACTCGTACTCCACGCGCTGCCCCGGCGCCAGGTTGTCGAAACCTTTGCCGGTCACGGTGGAGTGATGGAAGAACACGTCCTGCCCGTCCGCCGCTTCAATGAAACCGAACCCTTTTTCCGCCACGATCTTCTTCACTTTGCCTTCTGGCATCTCACGAAACTCCCGAATGAAAAAACTCCCGGCAACCATTCGCCCGGACGAATGTCGCGCGACACGCTCACACCAGGGGCGTCTTCCGTGCAAGCCGCCGCGCGATCTTAACGTTTTGCGCGGCGGGCTTCAACCAACTTGACGGCTTTGTAATGTTGTTCGCCTTATTACTGGCCCGACGCTTTTCCGCCGCGGCGGCGATCGGCGACGCCATATCGCGTGCCGCTGGCAAGGTCGATCCGGATCGAATTGGCCGAGCCCTGTCGATGAGGCTTGCGCTCGATGCGATGACCGAGTTCCGCAAGCTCGGTCAAGAAGGGCACCGACGCCGGGTTGTCGGCACCCTCAATGAGCACCACGTCGGGAAACCAGCCGTGGTGCAGCCGCGGGGCATCGACGGCCTGCCGCAGGTCCATTTCATATTCCAGCGAGTTGACGAGCAAGCAAACGACCGTGCTGATGATCGTCCGCCCGCCCGGACTGCCGGTGACGAGCACCGGGCGGCCGTCGCGCAGCACGATCGTGGGCGATTGCGAGCTGAGCATCCGCTTGCCCGGTGCGATGGTGTTGGGCGGCGTGCCGATGTGTCCCAGGCGGTCGGTGCGGCCGGGCTGCCAGTTGAAATCGGTCATCTCGTTGTTCAACAAAAACCCCGCTCCATGCACCACCACCCGCGAGCCATAGCTGTGTTCCAACGTGTAAGTGTTGGCCACCGCCATACCGTCGGCGTCGATGACCGAGAAATGCGTCGTGTCGTTTCCCTCCGCCGCCGGCTCGATCTCCGGCGCGAGCCGCGCGCTCGGCGTGGCATGGGCCAGGTCGATGTCAGAGCCGCGTTGTCGGGCATGCTCTTTGGTGATGAGATTGGCCGGCACTTCGACGAAGTCGGGGTCGCCCAGCCATCGTGCCCGGTCGCAGAAGGCGCGACGCAGCGCTTCTACGATCAGGTGCTGGGCGCGCGACGAGCCGCGGTCGTATTGACGAAGCTCGAATGGTTCGAGGATTTGGAGCGCCTCGATGGTGGCCATGCCCCCGGAACTGGGCGGCGGAGCGCCGAGAATCTCGTAGCCGCGATATTTGCCGCGCACCGGACGGCGCTCTTTGGCCTGATAGGCGGCGAGATCGGCCCGCGCGATCAGCCCGCCGCCGGACTCCATCTCGGCCACAATCTGTTCGGCGATCCGTCCCTCATAGAAGGCCGGTGGACCTTGGCCGGCTAACAGGCGCAGCGTCGCAGCCAGTTCGGGCTGCAGCAGCCGGTCGTCGGCCGTCCATTCGTCGGCGCCTCCCTGCTTGCCGAATACGCGGCGCAGCTCGGCGAACTCGGCCGACGATTTGAGCAGATTGTTGAGGTCCTTCGCCAGCCGCGGGCCGAGCGTAAAGCCTTCTTCGGCCAGATGGACCGCGGGCCCGACGAGCGTCTGCCACGCAAGCTTGCCAAAGCGACGGTGGGCCAGCTCCAGGCCGCGCAGCGTGCCCGGCACGCCGACCACCTTGTGTCCCAGGCGGCTTTCCGCAAGCGAGAACATGTCGGGCGTGGCCTTGGCCGGCGCGGTCTCGCGATAGTCGATGCACACCGGCTCGCGTCCGTCGCCGGGGCAAATCAACATGAAACCGCCGCCGCCCAGGTTGCCCGCTTCCGGCAACGTCACGGCCAACGCCAGGGCTGTGGCCACGGCCGCATCGACCGCATTGCCGCCCTGAGCGAGAATCGCCGCGCCCACGTCGGAAGCCGGCGCCGAATCGGAGACCACGAGTCCGCCCGCGGTCGTCACAACCTCGCTGGACTGCTCGTCGGCGGCCACAAGCGTGCGTGGTGCGGCAAGGGTGCTGACAATCGCCAACACGGCCGTTAAGTTCAGGAGGCGCAGGTGCATCCACCAATCTTACCTCGATTTACACCTCTATCGCCAACTAGGTACGACAAGTGCTGGCCTGCCGAAGTTTGATCGAACAATACAGCACCGAAAGAGAGGTAATCATGGCCTTGCGCGTTTGGGCGCCCGACGCCAAACAGGTGGAGCTGGAAACCGGCGGAAAACGCTCTGCCATGACGGAAACCGGCGGCGGATGGTGGCAGGCCCAGGCCGAGTTGCCTGTAGGCACCGACTACGCCTTTTGCCTCGACGGCGGCCCGCCGCGGCCCGATCCGCGCTCGCACTCTCAGCCGCGGGGCATCCACGGCCCGTCGCGGATCATCGACCAATCGAGCTTCAAGTGGGACGACGCCCGCTGGCAATCGCCGCCGCTGCCGTCCGCCGTCGTTTATGAATTGCACGTGGGCACTTATACGTCCGAAGCGACCTTTGAGGCGGTCATCGACAAGCTGCCGCACCTGGTGCGGCTGGGCGTCACGCACGTCGAGTTGATGCCGGTACACGAGTTTCCGGGCAAGCGAGGCTGGGGCTACGACAGCGTCGATATCTACGCGGCCCACCACGGATACGGCGGTCCCGAAGGCCTGAAGCGTCTGGTGGCCGCCTGCCACCGCGCGGGCCTGGCCGTGCTGATCGACGTGGTTTACAACCATCTGGGCCCCGCGGGAAACTACCTGGAGGAGTTCGGCCCATATTTCAGCGAGCGTCACTTCACGCCTTGGGGAAAAGCCGTCAACTTCGACGGCCCGCGGAGCGACGATGTGCGGCGGTTCTTCATCGACAATGCCCTGATGTGGCTTCGCGACTATCACGCCGACGGGTTGCGGCTCGACGCCATCCATGCCATCGTCGATACCTCGGCGATTCCGTTCTTGCAACAGCTCGCCACCGAGGTGTCGGCGTTGTCGGCCCATCTCGGCCGACACCTGGTTCTGATCGCCGAAAGCGACCTCAACGATCCCCGCGTGGTGCGAAACCGGGAGGCGGGCGGCTTCGGTTACGACGCCCAATGGAGCGACGATTTTCACCACGCGCTGCACACGGCGCTCACCGGCGAAAGGGACGGATACTACGCCGACTTTGGCACGATCTCAGACCTGGCGACCGCCCTGCGGCAGAGTTTTGTGTATGCCGGCCGTTATTCGGCGTTTCGCCGACGACAGCACGGCCAAGCGATACGGGGACTGAGCGGTCACCGCTTTCTCGGCTATTTGCAGAACCACGACCAGTCGGGCAACCGGGCACGCGGCGACCGCAGCAGCCACTTGATGAGCCGTGGCCGGCTGAAGGTCGGCGCCGCGCTGGTGCTCACGTCGCCCTTCGTGCCGATGCTGTTTCAGGGCGAAGAATGGGGAACGACCTCGCCTTTCCAGTTTTTCACCGACTTTGAGGAGCCGGAACTGGCCCAAGCGGTGCGCGAAGGGAGGCGACGCGAGTTCGTGGCCTTTGGCTGGTCGCCCGAAGAGATTCCCGATCCGCAAGATCCGGGGACGTTTGAGAATTCCAAGCTCAAATGGGACGAGTTGAACTCCCCACCGCACGCGGAGTTGCTCGACTGGCACACGAAGTTGATCGCCCTGCGCCGCCGCGAATCGTGTCTGACCGACGGCCGGCTGGAAGAGGTGGGCGTCGACTTCGACGAGCAGGCCCGCTGGCTGGTCGTCGAGCGAGGCGGCATCACGGTGGCTTGCAACCTGGCCGACCGCCGCCAGCTTGTGCCGATCGGCTCGCATCGGCCCAGGTCGTTGCGGCTGGCTTCGGAGCCGCAGATCGAGATCCGCGAGACGGGCATCGAGCTTCCGCCCGACTCGGTCGCGATTCTGGGCGTCTGAATTTGCTCTGATGGAAATGCGAAAGCACAATGAGGGCAATCTCAGACCAGCGGGAGTAAAATGGTGGCGGATCGTCGGAGCGTAGAACAGCACGCGGAAATTCAGCGGAGCTACTATCCGTTTACGGCAGCGGCCGAACGCGCGCTGGCGGCGGCCGCCGGATGGGCCAACGGCGCGGAATCCGAGGTTATTTCGCCGCCCAAGCTGCTGTTGGGCCTGCTGGCCGAGGCCGAGTCGCGCGCGGCCGAAATGCTGGCCGCCCGCGGCATCGACACGGCCGCGGTCTTGGCCCGCTGGCCGTCTTTGACGCCGCACGATGTCGCGGGTAGCAAGGCGGGCTTATCGTTCGAACTCGAAGCTGCCTTGGCCGCGGCCGCCAGCCACCTGGCCGAATTCTCGCGTCCGCTTGAGTTCGCCACCGAGCATCTCCTGTTGGGGCTGGTTGCCGCGGAGAACGAATCTGCCGATTGGTTGGCGGAGCGAGGTTTTACCGCCGCCGGGCTGACGGCTGACATCTGCCGGTTGTACGGGTATCAGTCCGTGGTCCGTGGTCCGTGGTCCGTAGTCAGTTGCGATGAGGTGGCGCCGGCAGCCGGTGACGAATTAACGCCAGACGATAGACCGCTGGCCACGGACCATGGACCACGGACCACGGACCACAAACAACGGACCACGGACCACGGACTACTACGTCTCATCGACGCGGCGGCGAATCGTGCTCGTGAGGGGCTGCGCGTGGTGGAGGATTTCGTCCGCTTTATTTGGGACGACCGCCACCTGATGCGCCACTGTAAGCAGTTGCGGCACGATTTGGCGGCCGCGCTGTCGAGATTCGCAGTGCCGGAGCTACTGGCCTCGCGCGACACCACGGGCGACGTGGGCACGACGGTTTCGACCGATGCCGAACACGAGCGGCCCGACATGGCCAGCGTCGTCACGGCGAATTTCAAACGCTTGCAAGAATCGCTTCGCAGCATCGAGGAGTTTGGCAAACTGCTCGACCCGGCGATGGCCCAATCGATCGAGCAGCTTCGCTACCGCAGCTACACGCTCGAACGTGCCGTGGCAACAACGTCATTCGGCCTCGACCGGCTGGCCGACGCGCGGCTGTATGTCCTCATCGACGGCCGCAGCGACCTCGCCGCGTACACCGAGTTGGCGCGGGAACTGGTGGCAGCCGGGGTCGATGTGTTGCAGCTTCGCGACAAGCGGCTCGCCGACGCGGAGCTGCTGGCCCGCGCTCGTCGGCTGCGCGAGTTGACGCTCCCTACGGCCACGCTGTTTGTCATGAACGACCGCCCCGACCTGGCGGTCTTGGCCGATGCCGACGGCGTTCACGTCGGGCAAGACGAACTATCGGTGCGTGAATGCCGGGCGATTGTCGGCCCGCGAATGCTGGTGGGCGTTTCGACGCATTCGCTCGAACAAGCTCGCCGGGCCGTGCTCGACGGCGCGAACTATATCGGCGTCGGCCCGACCTTCGCATCGCGCACCAAGCATTTCACCGATGCCGATTTGCGCGGCCTCGAGTTGCTGCGTGCGGTGCAAGCCGAGGTCCGCTTGCCGGCCTTTGCCATTGGCGGCGTCGATCAAAGCAATGTGCGAGACGTTCTCGCGACTGGTTTTACCCGCATCGCCGTGAGCGGTGCCGTGCTGTCGGACGACGAGCCAAGCAAGGCAGCCCGCGAGATCGCGAGAGCCGTTGGCCGCTGCTCGGCGACGACGTCAGACCGGCAGAATTCGGCGGCCGACAATGAGGCAGGCGAGGCGTGAGCGTGCCGGTAGGTGGCGAAGCAGAGAGCGACACGTGTCCAGGTTTGTGCCGAGTCGGTCGCCGATGTCTTACGAACGACCCGTTGCTGGCCGCGACGGTCGTTTACGTTTCCGTCTCCCCCACGCGCCGTCGAAGTTCAGCCAGTTCTTTCTCCAGTTTCTCTCTCTCGGCGGTGGCGCGGTCGCGCTCGGCGGCGGTCTGTCGAAGTCTCACTTCGGTCTGGCCCAGCTCCGCCGCGGTCTGGCCCAATTTGGCTTCGCTCTGGCCCAATTTGGCTTCGGTCTGGCCCAATTTGGCTTCAGTCTGGCCCAATCTGGCTTCGGTCTGGCCCAGTTTGGCTTCGGTCTGGCCCAGTTTGGCTTCGATCTGGAACTCGCGCTCCGGCGCTGTGGCAAGCCAGCGGCCCGCAGCCGGATCGTAAAGCCGAAGTTCCTTGCCGTGGCCTTCGAACTGCAAACCTAGCACTTCGCTGGGCAGCCGACCGTCGACAGCTTCGATCTCGACGTATTTGCCCTGCTGTAGCCGAAAGCCCTGCAGGGCCGGCTTGAGGTATTCGCCGTAGGGATCGAACAAGATGTACTCCGGAACCCCTAGAATGTCCTGATAGATCCGCTTCTTCTCGCCGGTGTCTTCCCCGCGAGTAGTGGCGCTGGTCAGCTCGATGACCAAGTCCGGGCCGCGGCCTTCCAACCAGACGAAGTACGCGTCGCGTTCTTTGTCTTTGGGCACGCCCAGTACCACAAAGACGTCGGGCGAAACGTGTTTCAGCCGGTTGCCGGGCTCGTAGTAGATGAACATGTTGCCCGACACATAGGCCAGGGGGTCTTCGGCGAACCAGCGTTCCAAGACGTCGATCATGGTCGTCAAGTTGCGGCGATGGACCGGGGTTTCGGCCATGGGACGACCGTCTCCAGTGGGATAGAAGTTGTCCGCATCGACGTCGGGCGGCCGCGGCAACGAGGTAAGGTGCATAGTATCGCGCTCCTGATGGCGGGGCGGATGCGGATTTTTGCCTTCTTTTGAGGGCGGCCGATGCGCCATCGCCAAGATAATCTGATTGTTGGCCACTTGGCGGCGACTGTCAATCATGGTGCCACTGGTGGAGTAGCTGCTATGACAAACTTGTCAAGCGCGCCGCTGACGTCGCGGCGATGCCCAGGTAGCGCCACCGCTCCGCCCATACAACCGGCCCCGCGGGTCCCCTCATTCAAGCCGCGTCGTTCCGCCCTCCGATCAATCGTGATATGAGGATGGCCGCACTGATGCTTGGCGTGGCGCTCGTTTCGTCGAGCGGTTGCTCGATCGTGTCGGGCTTTCATCGCGATTGGCAATGCTGCGCGTGTGCGCCGCACGGCGACAACCTGGGCGGCTGTTGGCAAGGTTGCTGGGACAGCCAATGCACCGGGCACCAAGGCAACTTGAAGGCCATCATCTGCCGCCAGGACCCGTGCCATTACGAGGCCCGTTTCCGCGGCACCTTCTTCAAGGTCATTCCCTTCCAATACAAAATGACGCTCACCGCCGTGCGGCACGACGATCATTTCGACCTGCACGGGCAAAAAGACCTGGGCCGCCTGCTGGGCGTGTATCGCTTTCAGGGCCATGCCACGCCGACCGACTTTGTGGCCCATTACACCTCCCAGGACGATCGGGGGCGGTTCGTCATGTCGCGGCGGTAGATGCCCCGGCTTGCGATTTGCCGCCGGGTCTGCGACGATAAGGATGGGCGTGCGATTGATTTCTTTCCGCCCGTGGCCTCGTAGAGCCCGTCCATGTCAACCAACGACGCAAACCGGGGCGCACCGCCCGAAAATCAACAATCCTATGCCGGGCTGATCGTGGTCTCGGCCATCGTTGGCTTGGGGGTCGTTTGGACCTATATCTTTTTCGGACCGAGCGGCCTTGGCTGGTGGGCCAAAGGCGCGGCCACGCTGGTGATCTTGTCCATCATGATCGGGGCCTGGCGATGGCGGCAAAAACGCACCCAGCAGCAGCTTGCAGTGTTGCAGCGATGGGCTGAAGCCGGCGAGACGAGCGCCGCCCGCCGGCCCCCCAGGCCCGCCAATCGGTAGATCAAATCGCCAGGGCCAGGTGGCGCCCGGCGCCACGTGCCCGGTGGAGGGGATTTCGTTGGCCCTGCCTTCATTTCTCAATGCGCTCTATGAAACCGGCCGCGTACCGGTCGACGACCCAGAAGCGCCGCTGGAAACCCATGCCGGCGAAGCCGATGAGTTGCTGCTGGTTTTCGACGCACGGGCACGTAAGGAGTTGGCCCTCACCGCCCCGGAATATGTTCCCGACGCTGCACGTTGGGCGGCGACGCTCATGTATCGAGGTTGCCAGCTTCTCGTCTATCGAAAGCTCGACGGCCAGGCGGTCAAGCAGGCGTTGGGCATTGCCTGCCCGGCGCCGCTTTCACCGGGCGCCATCTATTCGGCCGACTTGGCTTTGCACTATTTGCGCGACCTGCTGACCATGGCCCGCACCGTGGCCGAGCAAGACGTGCTCGTGGCGGAATTGTTGTGCGTCGCCGCCGCCTGGCCGCTGTCGTCGATCGGCATTCCGCAACTCGCCGCGAACCAACTCGACCCAGCGGGCGCGGTTGCTTTGCCCGCAGACCTTCGCGTTTTTTGCTGGCCGCGAAGCCCAAGGCGATGTCAAAGCCCGTTTCGCCGGCGGCCAACTGCGCGAGCCAGTAGTCGTGGCCGCAATCGAGATGGCTGCGGCGCTGCCCAGAATGATTGGCCGGACGCTCATCAAACTGGCCCACGTTCGGCCTATCAACGAACGCACGGCTCCTGAGTCGGCGCGCGGTAGAGCGATGCGCACACCTGCTGGCCACCCGCCCCGCGCTCTGCTATCTTCATCCCATAACCACGCGACCACATCGGGGAAGATCATGGCCAAGCGGGCGAAGCGCGCCGACGATGCCGCGCAGGCGGGCGAGGGGGCGACCGCCGTCCAGCGTGTGCTCCAGGAGTATCTCACCGAGTTGAACCAGATTCGCGCCACCGGCGCGGCCGTGGAAGAAACCTCGTACTACCCCGCCCTGGCCAATCTCTTCAACGCCGTCGGCCGCACCCTGAAACCCAAGGTCCGCTGCAACCTTCATCCGCGCAACCTGGGTGCCGGCATCCCCGACGGCGGACTCTATACCGCCGACCAGTTTCAGCGGCAATCGGCCGGCCAGCCGAAGCCCGGGCAGCTCCCCAGCCGCGGCGCCATCGAGATCAAGGGAACGAAGCCCGACGCGATGGCCGTCGCCGACAGCCCACAAGTGGCCGGATACCTGAAGACCTACGGCATCGTGCTGGTCACGAACCTGCGCAGCTTCGTGATCGTCGATCGCGGTCCGGGCGGAAAGCCCACGCCGCGTGAAGCGTTTCACCTGGCGGCCAACGAGCAGGAGTTCTGGCGGCAGAAGGCCGCGCACCCGCGCGTCGCGGCCGACGAGCGGGGTCCGCAGTTTCTGGAGTTCGTCAAACGGGCCTGCCTGCACGCGGCGCCGCTGGCCAAGCCCAAGGACCTGGCCTGGTTCGTCGCCTCTTACGCCCGCGACGTCTGTGACATATCGCCGTAATTGACGCCACCCAGTACAATGGTTGTGGGGCACAGGATGCGGTCGGCGAATGGGAAATGATCGCGGGTCAATCATCGAGTTTTCACTGGCGGGAGAATCCGGCCGCGCAAGCGCGCACCATTGACGAAGCCGTTGCCATCGCAAGAGACGGCGGTGTCGACATACCGGAAGACGTTTCATTTTGGGTCGACGAGCTTGGCGAGCTGGGGCCCGACCGAACGGCTTGCGGGCCGCGGGTCGATAAACCCGATGAGGCGATCGTTTATTGGGCCGATTTGGTGCATGATAGGACCGGGAAAGTACCATTTCGTGTGTGGGAGGGCATCCTCAAGAGCGACGAAGCGATCGTCGCCGTCTTGGGGCATGAAATGTACGAGTTGCAGCGGCTACGGCCGTTGCTCAAGAGCGGAAAAACCACGATCGGCGAGTTCATTGCGATGACCTGTCCGGGCAATCCCGGCAACTTGCACGATCAGGCTTGGGAATTCGCGGATCGCTTAGTGGAGCAAATGCGGAAGGGAGGGCGAGAATGATGCAAGAACTAGTCGACATGTACGAGAACGGTGCGATCACCGCCGACCATCTGGTGGTTGAATCGTTGCACAAGCTCAATCCCGCGGCCCCGGCCCTCGTGCTGGCGGCCTTACCGCAAGGTGTTCTCGAGCGGATGCTCGCTTATGCCGAGAGCTACCGACCGGGGGCCATGAGAACGAACTACGGGCTTCCGCCCGCCCCCGACCAGGTTGCCGCCGCGCGACAATGGATCGAAGCGAATCTCACCGCGGCCAACGGCGACCACGGCATCCTGCCCAGGCCGGATCGCGCCGAGCGACACTAACGCAAGTCGCGGTGGATCAATGGGCCGCTGGTCGCTCGCCCCGCGCTGTGCTATCTTAACCCCCAAACAAACCAGCGAATTGGGGGACGGTCATGGCCAAGCGGGCGAAAAGCGCCGATGATGCCGCGCATCTAGGCGACGGCTCGACGGCCGTCCAGCGCGTGCTCCAGGAGTATCTCACCGAGCTGAACCAGATTCGCGCCACCGGCGCCGCCGTGGAAGAAACGTCGTACTACCCCGCCCTGATCAATCTCTTCAACGCCGTCGGCCGAACGCTAAAACCGAAGGTCCGCTGCAACCTTCATCCGCGCAATCAGGGCGCCGGCATCCCCGACGGCGGACTTTATACCGCCGATCAGTTTCAACGGCAATCGGCCGGCGAGCCGAAGCCCGGCCAACTCCCCAGCCGCGGCGCCATCGAGGTCAAGGGAACGAAGCCCGACGTGATGGCCGTGGCCGACAGCCCGCAAGTGGCCGGATACCTGAAGACCTACGGCATCGTGCTGGTCACCAACCTGCGCAGCTTCGTGATCGTCGATCGCGGTCCCGGCGGAAAGCCGACGCCGCGTGAAGCATTCCACCTGGCGGCCAACGAGCAGGAGTTTTGGCGGCAGAAGGCCGCGCACCCGCGGGTCGCGGCCGACGAGCTGGGTCCGCAGTTTCTGGAGTTCGTCAAACGGGCCTGCCTGCACGCGGCGCCGCTGGCCAAGCCCAAGGACCTGGCCTGGTTCGTCGCCTCTTATGCGCGCGACGCCTTGGCCCGTGTCGAACGGCAAAAGGAGTTGCCCGCCTTGCAAGCGGTGCGCGCGGCGCTCGAAGAAGCGCTGGGCATGAAGTTCACCGACGAAAAGGGCGAGCACTTCTTTCGCTCGACGCTGGTGCAGACGCTGTTCTATGGCGTGTTCTCCGCCTGGGTCCGTTGGCACCGCGACAATCCGGGCACGGGCCAATACTCCGCCAGTCTGTTTGACTCTACGGCCGGCGGCACTTCCGCCGGCACGGGCGGCCCTCCGCCTGCCTTGAAATTCGATTGGCAAAAGGCCGAGTGGTCGCTGCACGTGCCGTTCATCCGCGTGCTGTACGAAGAAGTGGCCAAGCCCAGCCGCTTGGGGCCGCTGGGCCTGGTCGAGCTGCTCGACTGGACGGCCGCCGCGCTCAACCGCGTGTCGCGCGGCGAGTTCTTTCAGTCGTTCGAAGACGAACATGCCGTGCAATACTTTTACGAGCCGTTCCTGGAAGCCTACGATCCCGACCTGCGCAAGGAGCTGGGCGTGTGGTATACGCCGCGCGAGATCGTAAAGTACCAGGTGGCGCGGGTCGATACCGTGCTGCGCGAGGAGCTCGACCTGGCCGACGGGCTGGCCGATCCGAACGTGGTGGTGCTCGATCCTTGTTGCGGCACCGGGGCGTATCTGGTCGAAGTCTTGCGATCAATCGCGGCCACGCTGCGCGACAAGGGCGGCGACGCGCTGGTGGCCTCCGATCTGAAAGAGGCGGCCATGAACCGCGTGTTCGGCTTCGAGATCATGCCCGCCCCGTTCGTCGTCTCGCACCTGCAGCTTGGCCTGACGCTGCAATCGGCCGGCGTGCCGCTGGCCGAAAGCGAGCGCGTGGGCGTTTATCTCACGATATCACCTGCGCCTGAGCGACCACGAGATCGGCGGCCGGATGAACTTCCCGCCTGCTGAGGTGGCCAAAGCGCGCAAACGCCTCGGCCTGAAAGCCAATCCCCGCATGACGCCACGGTTGCGGGAGCGACCCACAGAGCAGCACGCCAAGCCCGACCCGCTCGCGGTCGCCCAGAAATGGGTGGAGGGGTTCGACCGGCTGACCATGACCCACCACAGCAAGCCGATCAAGCTCCCGACATAGAGCGGCTCAAAGCCAACGACATCGACCAGATCGGGCCGGAGTCATGGCGGGTTTAGCGGCGGCCCGGCAGGAATTGCGGCTCGCCCGGCGGCATTACCAGCAGGCTCTACGCGATTATCCCAGCCTGCCGCCCGATGACCGCGACGACCGGCTCAAGGCAGCGAGGGAGCGGCGGCAGGCGGCCGTCGAGCGGTACATGAAAACGCTTCGCGCCCATTGATTCTGGCCACCGCGTTGCTATCCTGAATTCCAGTCGCGTACCGGCTCTGGTGCCGCTTCCCCTTAGTCTCACGAGAATCGCATGGCGAACCCCCACACAGCCACCAAACCGACCCGAAGCACTCCAGCTGAGCCAACGGCCCACCGATATCCGTCTAGCTTCCTCACGATGGTTGTTGCTCGCGTTGACTTCGCATCGCCCATTAATCTCCCCGAGGGAGGGCCACCACCGGGTATCTTGAAGCACATCACCCCCACCTTCCCCATCTACGAGGAGGAAGCAGAGGTTGATGCCACCTTTGCCGTCACCGGTGCCGGGGCTTCAGCATCGACCGGCCAACCGCGGAAAGTTTTCAAGTTTTGGTCGAAAGACCGCCAGAAAGTTGCCACTATTGCCCGTGATAATTTCTCCGTCGAATACAAAAAGTATCACTCATTCATCGCCCTCATGGGCGACTTCAATGCTCTGTTGACTCCGCTTAGTGGACGATTCAAGCAACTCCAGTCCAAGCGCCTGGGCCTACGGTATGTCAACACCATCGAACCCGACAAAGACAACGCCCAACTTTACGACTGGACCAATTATTTCGTCGAGCCATTAACGACAACCTTCACCCTCGGCGATCCGAGCAACCTCACCCGAAGCTTTCACGTCGTCGAACGCAATCACGGCGATTTCCGATCAAAACTTCAATACGGGATGGTAAACCCCAATTATCCCGCCATCATCAAAAAGAAGTCGTTCATCATTGACACCGACCACGTCAACCTCAATTTGCTCACCCCTAATGAGGTGCGGCAAGCCCTCCCCGATCTGCATTCCGCAGCAAAGACATTGTTCGAGTCATTGATTAAGGACGACCTCCGCGACCTCATGAACAAGCCATGACCGATCTGCCCGACCCCAACATTTTTACCCCTCAGCCAGCCCAAGAAACTCCCCCAGGATTCGATGTCGCCAAAGCCATCCGCGAAGCCAGTGAACCTATTAGCGTCGGTCATTTCCCAGACAGCCTATTTGATGAGCTTACAAAAGCAGTAACAGTTCCTAGCCGCTTTGCTGAACTTATTCCGCAAGAAGAACCCCCTCTCGACTTGTCCGCGTATCCCGCCGGTAAGCCGCGCTACGACAACATCAGGGCGCGACTTTTTCTAACCCATGATAGGCACAACCAAACAACACGAACCCCGCATCTGTCAGGGTGATATCCTCTCCGATGTTCATTACATCGAAGATGTCACTACCGACGGAGAATGGATCGACGTGAAGCGGATATTATTTCCCTACGTCATCGTCTTGACCCAGGATTGCGATCTACAGCAAGACCACGGCACACGATGGCCCGCTGGGAAAGCTCCCACCACTCAAGACAAAAAACTCATCTCGGCCCTCCTCGCGCCGTTGTATAACGCCGAGCATGTTTTCGCCGGCGAGCATCTGAGCGAGCTGAAAATGACCATGCAAACCATCAACAAAGGCAAGCATCCGGGAAAGACACTCGTTCAAAACAGCACCCCACGTTATCATTTTCTTGAATTCGATGCGGGGGTCGAAATCGTCAATAGCGTCATCGACTTCAAGCATTACTTCTCGGTGAACATCGAACGACTGACACGCCACAAGGAGAAGCATTTCGTGTGCAAGGTTGACGCACTTTACCGCGAGGACATCTCGCAACGGTTTGCAGCGTTCCTGTCTCGAATCGGCCTCCCGAATCCGCACGATGCGGAACAGGCCGCCTAATTCATTGATTCATTGCGCGAGTTGTCGCCAGCATGTCGGCTGAATCGTGAGGCCCCCAGGTAGCCCAATCCTTCACTGGTTGCGGAATCATAGCATTGGCGGACCTTCAACAAATTGAGGCGCTAGCCGCTCAACTAAAGATGGATGTTTCGTCCGTTACGCTAGAACTCTACTGGGCGCTAGGCGAGGAGAGAATTAATCGTGTAACGCCAGAGCCGACCCAATTCCACGAATGGCGCCGGCAAAAAGACGGCCTATTCAAGTTCTGGGGATACGCGAACTCCAAACTCGCCGTCCCGCTGAGCGCCGATGAGGTCCATGACATTTGGGATTGCATTGATCTAACACTCACGAAAAGGGTGCGAAGGGCATTCACGTTTCAAGATTATTTGATCATCGCCGTGAGAGCCGACCAGAAATGTTATATTTGCAACCGGCGGCCACCAGAGGTCGCTTTGCACATCGACCATATTCTTCCAGTTTCGCGCGGCGGGACGGACGCTCACTTCAATCTTCGATTCCTTTGCCAATTCCACAACATTAGCCGCGGGAACCGTTTCCGCTGGGCCGACGTTTGGCGAATAGTTACCTAATCCCCATGAGGAACCACATATGAAAACCGTTAGGGCCTTAACCCTGAAGCAAAAAGAGACCACCCTATACTGCTTTGCTATGAGCGCGATGGAACTGGAGCCTCTCTGCTATGTGGAAGCCGCCACTCGCGACAAAAAGCGCGGCTTGCAACGAGTCACCGAGGCGTCCCGTCTTCGAGAAATTGGCGAGTATCTCGCCAGCGGCGTGAATGCTCTGCTGCCAAACAACATTATCCTCAACCTTAAGCCGGATGTCACTATCTCACCGGAGGGCGACACTGGCATTGTCACGATCACCTTTCCATCCGACGAAGGGGAGTATGCATTCATAGTCGATGGACAACACCGACTCTTCTCGTTTGACGACACCTACCGGCAATTACCCGATGACGAGATATTTGAATTGCCTGTTGTCGCCCTGCACAATGCCACTGAGGAAGTCGTCGGCGCCACCTTCGTCGCGATCAACTGCAACCAGAAACCTGTGAATCGTGACTTGCTCACGCAAATGAAAGCCATTCTCGGCCTTCTCGACAGCGACATTGAAAAAACGTCTATCGAACTGATTCATTCGCTCGATGAAGATCCTTCTTCACCCCTCCAGGGTCGGATTCTTCGCTACCCACAGGAACGCGGTAAGTGGATCAAGACCAATCAGTTACAGCCGGTGATTCTCGGGCTGCTGTCCCCCGGCGGCTGCCTTCACGATAAGACCCAGGCGGAGCGAAAGCGCATCCTAATCGCATATCTTGATGCCGTGAAGACGACCTTTCCGAACGCTTGGGCCGACGACAAAGCAAAATCCTATTCGCTCTTGCAGACCAGCGGGCTGCAATTAGCGCTGAGTTTAGTCCCCGATGCCATGCAGCGATGTGACTTTTATGAGAGCTTCAGTTATACCGCTGATACGTTCGAGCGACAGATTGCTCCACTTGCCGACGCGGCAATTCTCGGCGACTGGAAAAAAGCTGCGGTCGAGGATGCAATATCAACCGCCGCAAAGCGCAAGAACTTTCTCGGGCAACTGAAGGAGGCGCTAAGGCTGAAGGCGCCTCCCGTCTAAAACCCGCAAGCAGGGTGCCCCCTGAGCAGTGGGCGGCAGGGGATCGCATAGATCCTCCAGCCGCCCACGTGCCACTCAGCTACTAGGGGCTACCTTCTCAAGTAAAACCTGCCGTTCACCATGAACGCGCCGACCGTGTAGCACCAGGTAACGATGGACGACTCTTCATACCGCGGAATGAATTTCCACAATTCACGAGCAGTCACTCCGTCTTTGAACGTCAGCAGTATTCTCACCGCACCTCTGCCGTAAAAATGCCGCAGCCGTAATTTAATTTTATTGTCGATCTCTGATACTTGCAAATCGCACTTTGCATCGTGTCCGGCAAGTAATTCTTCAAGCATTTCAATTTCATGGTGAACGAGTGTGCCAAATTCGGTTTTCTCTGAGATCATTGCAGTTCGATTTTTGAGCAATTCGGATATTTCTTCGTGCATAAAAACTCCGGGCGACAGCAAAAACGCAAAAATACGGACCCAAAAACGATGAAAGCCGACGATTTGCATCGTAGGCTCCAAAAAGCAATCACTTTGTACGTGGAAATTAAATTGTACGGGCGAGTTAGATTATAATGTTTATTTAGCGCCGTAGTTATCGCGATATATATTGGTCTCCGGGGTTAAGGCCGCGGGCGGCCGGTGCCACCCACCAGCGACAAGTCTACGCGCGTCCCATGAGCCGGGCAATAGCCGCCGCGACATTTTTATTGCAGGACGTACCTCGCCCGCGTCCTGCGACCCTCAATCAATCGCTTCCTTGATGGTCACGATCCGGTGGCCGGTCTCCCGCAGGTCGAAGATTCTGGCACCCCGGCACCGGGGAAGCCAGGAAGCCAACGGGGACAGGTCCAATTGTCAGGGCGCAACCGTTCCGCGGTGCGCCGCTGCCGAAAGCAGAGCAAGACGCCGCTAGTTTACTCGCGCGAACGGGGACCGAGCAAACGTGGTGAGAGATCCGGCTGCGGCGCGCGGTTGGCCCGGCTCCGCTGCGCCCCGCAGTCTAGGCCCTGACCAAGGCTGAGCCGCCCGGTGGTTCCGCGGCCCGCCCGGCGTGGCTCCCACTTGCGACCCGTTCTCCAGCGTCCGGCGATCGACGCGGAGGCTTGGCTCGACAGGCTGGCTTGCTTTGGTCGCTCGCCTGCACCGCGCTGGTCAGCACAAAAGCGGCCCTCGGCGGATGCCAACTTCGTGCGTCAAAAAGCGGCGATCACCACCCCCAGGGCAACCTCTGGCCAACGGGCTACGCCAGCCGCAGCGAGCACATCCGAACACTTCGACCGCATGTCAAGCGACCGTACGGGTCTGGACGGGCCTGGCCAGCCGGTGATTCGCCAGAATTGCCCGGTTCGACGGAGCCTGGATCATCCCTGGGGTTCTTCCTTCGGTGGAACTTGTATTCTGAGTGTAATTCGTTCCCAATTAGGGAACAAACAGCCGATGAAGTGCTATAATTGCCTTGACCGAATTGCGTTTTGAGTGCTATTCGTTCCCAAAAAACGGGACGCAATGATGGCTGAATCCAATCCTCCGAGCAAAACACTGGGCAAGCGGTCGGCGTGGCTCGTGACCTCTTTATATGCGCGCGGCCGGCCGATTTTCACGTTGGCTGATGTCGAGGACATCACCGGCCTGAAGCCGGGTTCGGCGAGAACGCTGGTGCATAAGCTGGTGGCGCGCGGCATGGCGACCCGGCTCAGGCCGGGCATGTTCCAGATGGTGCCGCTCGAACTCGGCCGCGAACGTGACTATCTCGGCAACTCCTACGTCGTGGCGCGGGAGCTGGCCGGCGGCAAGCCGTACTTCCTCTCGCACGCCTCGGCCATGGACCTCCACGACATATTCGCTGGAAGAAATCGCCGCCGAGAAAGTGGTGGCGCTGCTTGATTCAGCGAGGAACGAACCCCGCGATCTTTATGACCTGTGGTTCCTCACGTCGTTCGGGCACGTCCAGCTTGTCGACGCGACGCACGCCATCGAAAAGAAATGGAGGTTCCGCAACAGGCCGGCGCCGGATGCCCGCAAGCTGTACGCAGCGAAGGAGGCACGCTACAAGAAGCTGTGGGAGGTGCGCCTGTCGGCACAGATGGCGGAGTTGCCGGAGTTTGGCGAAGTCTTTCGCGTCGTGCGCCGCGCGCTGCGGGAGGCGCGCATCATCGCGAAGTGATCGCCAGAGCGCGGTGCGTGATTGCCGCAACCGTTTCACGACGGCGCGTCTGCGCAGCCCTTTGCGGCGCGGCAGACCGGCTCGTGAGCACAAAAGCACCCCTCGGCGGCTGCCACGTTCGTGCGCGACCGAGCGGCGATCACCACCTGGCAAGGGTTCAGGGTTCAGGGTTCAGGGTTCAGCAGTTGCGCGTCTTCGCCCTCCGCACGGGCTTGGCGCCTGTCCGCGACGCGCACGGTGGCTCGGTCGCAAGACCGCCCACAGCCTTCTTCGTCCGGCTCCGCTACGCCCCGCAGCCGAGGGCCTGACCAAGGCTGAGCCGCGCGGTGGTTCCGCGACCCGCCCGACGTGGTTCCCACAAAGGCATCCCGCGGCGGATGCCGCGTCGTGCGTGACCAAGCGGCGATCGCCACCTCATGCAACATCTGGTCAACGGGCTACCAGCCGCATTCGCCCTATTGGCTCAGATTTCGGCTTTCGCTTCGATTCTCTGGGCCAATGCAGAGGATCGTAACTCCCTGTATCTCCTTGATTTCGTCATCGCCGCTTCGCCTTTCTATGGCCCGTTTTTGGCTCCGTCATTGAATTCTCTGGGCCAATCGGTTCGCTCGCACCGGGAAACCAGCGTGCCAAGCGTTTTGCTCCAACGGCATGAATCAGACCTTCGGCCCGTAGCTCGTCGAGGAGCCGCTTAATTGTGCTGCGACTGACCGCCGGGAACTCGGCAAGCAAGTCGTCCATCGCACGGCCGTCCTCGGCATGCGACTCTAGGTGGTCAAGCAATCGAGCCCTATTCTGTGCGCGCGCATCGAGCCTTCTTTGAGCGTCGGGCGATCGCCCCTTGGTGGCTCCGCTCAGCTTACGAGAGAGTAGCGGCTTTCCCCGGCCCGTTCGATCCAGAATACCGAGTTCCAGCAGTTTGGGCACCTGCGGCTGCAACTCGACCGGCAGGCGCTTGCCCGATGCGATCAATCCCAGTATCAGGAAGTCGTGCGGATCGAGCGTTGCCAGCGTTTCGTCGCCGACACGTTCCAAGAACTTGAGGAAGTTCTCGTCGCGAATTTCGCCGTCGAGCGTGAGCCAAACTTGATGAGCGTCGGACCGTGAATAGTCCGGCAACGGCTGACCGTGGCGGACGCACTGTTCCACGATACGATCGGCCCCTTGGCCCGAGCGCTCGATCAGGCCGCAACGCGCAAAAGTCTCGGCGATACGGCGGTTGCGCGGCGACTGCTGGTCGAGGATGTTGTCGGGCGTGATGCCCGGCGGAAAGCCGCCGGGGCTGACGATTTCAATGCGCCGTGGAAACTGTCGCACGAACACCGACCCCGGATGACGGTAGTCTCGGTGACTGACCGCATTCAAAAGTGCCTCGCGGACTGCGATCTCGCTGAAGGTGGGCACAGGATGCATCACGAGGCGTTCCTGGAAGTGTTGCTTGTCGTTCCGCAGATCGACGAGTTCCCAAACGCGGTCGTCGAACGAGAAGAAAGCCTGGCGGAATTCCTCGCGTTGATTGGCGGGGCCAGGTCGTGGCGTCGAGCGATACTCGAAGACGACTTCGGCCTGCGCCAGAAATCGTCCGAGCGCCGCACGGCTGCCTAGCAGAATGAGCGCGGCATAGGTGACGCCGCCGGGCAGGACCAACTCGGCGTCTCGCAGCAGTTTGTCGGCCGGCCGCTTCGACAAGGCCTTGTTGCCGGAATGCTTGGCCCAACGGCGACGAAGCGATTCGATCGCGGCGGGATCGAGGTCGGCCATCGCGGCTTTCGCGCAGATTTCGGCCGAGAAGTCCGGGCCGGCCTCGTCGAAGATGCGGCGCAGCATGTCGGGCGTCATCGGCGCCAGGTCTTCGCCGGCGCGCATCCAATATGCTCCGTCGACGGCGACAGGCACGCCGATGGGCCGCGACGGCGCCGTGAACACCAGCACGCGGCCGTCCGGGCGTACGATTTCTTGGGCGTCAATGCGAAGGCGGAGTTTTTCGATCAATCCGGCCTTGGTCCGCTCCAGGTCGGCAAACGCCTGGCTACCAACGACCTTGCGCGGGCGTCGGTCAGTCACGCCGAGAACGATGGAACCGCCTCCCTCGTTGGCGAGCGCGGCGCAGTATTTGACGAGCTTCTCGAAGTGGAAGTTGCTCTTGGCTTCCTTGAATTCAAGGTGTTCGCCTTCTTTTGTTCTCAGCCATTCCTCGATTTGCGGGCTGCTCATGCTGGTTCCTGGGCGCGTGCAGAAGCACCGTAATGTCGTCGTTTGGGTTCGCTGAAGGCAGCGCGTCTCCCTGCCTTTCGGTTGACGGCTGCACTGCGGGACTTGATGCAACTCGTATCCTGGGATGGCAGACCTGTCAAGCAGCCGTTTGTCGCGCAAGTGTGCTAAAAAAAGCAAAGGCCCTGCCTTAGCTTACGGGCGCGAACGGGGACCGAGCAAACGTGGTGAGCGATCCGGCTGCGGCGCGCGGTTGGCCCGGCTCCGCTACGCCCGGCAGCGTAGATAGGTCGTGACGAAGGCTGAGCCGCGCGGTGGTTCCGCGACCCGCGCGGCGTGGTTCCCACGGAGTGGCGACCGATTCTCCAGCGGCTGGCGATCGACGCGGAGACCTGGCTCGACAGACTGGCTTGCTTTGGTCGCTCGCTTGCACCGCACGGTTGGACCGCGTGTCGAGCATGGCGATTAACGCTTCGCCCAAACTTGCCGGACGGCTTCCACACCGTGCGTAGCCCGGAACGGGCGTTATTCGATAGCCTGGGGTGAAACCCCAGGTTGTCGAAGACACCAACGATTCCGTAGCCCTGAATGGGCGTCATTCCCGAGGTAGAACTTCTCGCGGGATGACGCCCCGTTGGGGCTTACGATGATCTCGTGGGGCCGTTACACCCAGGGTTCCGCTGCGCTGCACCCTGGGCTATCGAATACGACCCACTTCGGGGTCGGCGGCCTGCGGCCACTGTTTCGGTGGCCGGGGCGACTAAACCGGATCCAATGATTCGCTTTTTTCCTGATTGCCGCCAACCGGGCGCCAACCCACCAACGGGGTTTCTCCATGATTGCGGCAACCGTTTCACGATGGCGTGTGTTGG
This sequence comes from Pirellulales bacterium, assembly GCA_035533075.1. Classification (NCBI taxonomy): domain Bacteria; kingdom Pseudomonadati; phylum Planctomycetota; class Planctomycetia; order Pirellulales; species Pirellulales bacterium. The sequence continues at coordinate 65,509 of DATLUO010000138.1, forward strand.
CAGCCCTGTCGGGCGCGGCAGACTGGCTTGTCAGCACAAACGCGCCCCTCGGCGGATGCCACGTTCGTGCGTGACCAAGCGGCGGTCGCCACCCCAACGCAACCTGTGGCCAACGGGCTACACCAGCCGCATCGAGCACATCCGAACGCTTCGACCGCATGCCAAGCGACCTACGGGTCTGGCCAGCCGCTGGTTCGCCAGGATTGCCCGCTCCGTCGGGGCCTAGATAAGCCACGGTGTCTGGCTCCGCCTTGCCGCCCTTTTCCCGCCGCATGTCAAGTTTTACATCACAAAAACTTGACATGCGGCCGGCAAAGGCCGATACTTGCAGCATGAAAACCATTCGCACCGCAGCAGCCTCGCGTCGTGTCACGGGTTTGGTCCGCCAGCGGATCGAACGCGGAGGCGAACGCCTATGGCGCTACGCGGATTTTCACGAACTGCCATTCGCGTCCGTCGCCCAGGCGCTTTCCCGCCTGGCACGCGCCGGCGAAATTCAACGCCTCAGCAAAGGCATCTACTACCGGCCCCGTCAGACCGCTTTTGGCGAAAGTCGGCCCAACCCCGCCGCCATCCAGAAGCTTGCCAGCCCCCGCAAAGCCATCTTCCCGTCGGGAATCGCGGCGGCAAGTCTGCTTGGGTTCACCACCCAACAACCGAAGCGCGGCGAAGTCGCGACCACCGCGCTGAGCTTGCCGCGCAAACTCGTGGGCGACAAGACGGTGATCCATTTTCGCCGCCCTGCAGCATGGGCCAACCTCTCCAAGACCGACGCGGCCATGCTCGACTTTCTTCGCCGCAAAGCCGAGCCGAGCGAATTATCACCGGATGACACCGTCCGCCGAACGCTGACGCTGATCGACGAAGGGGGGCGCTTCGAGCGGCTGCTCAAAGCGGCGCACTCCGAACCGCCGCGTGTTCGGGCAATCCTCGGCGCGCTCGGCGAACAACTCGGCAAGAGAACCAACGTCCTCGGCCGCCTGCGGGCATCGCTGAATCCACTCTCCCGGTTTGACTTCGGCCGCCTGGCCGGGCTGACCTATGCCCGTAAATGGCAGGCAAAGGAGCGCCACCGCCGTGCGATTGTTTGAACATCCCGACTTTGAGCAGGCGATCATCCGCGCCGCCGACTATTTCGGCGACCAGGGCCTGCGGCCGGCGATCATCGAAAAGGATTACTATGTCACCGAGGCGCTTCGCCTCATCGCCGGCGCGGCCCGCGACACGATCATTTTCAAAGGCGGCACCAGCCTGTCGAAAGGCTGGAATCTTATCCAGCGGTTTTCCGAAGACATCGACATCTTCCTCGACCCGCTCGCCTTCGACCCGCCGTTAGGCAAAAAGGCCATCGACCGCGAGCTTAAGAAACTCCGCGAAATCGTCGCCTCGCATCCGGCGCTAAGCTTCGTTCCCGAGGAAAGCCGGACCATCGGCGGTTTCGGCCGCAGCGACCGCTTCTCCTACCCGCAGCGTTTCGGCGGCCCAGGCGAAGTGACCAACCGCGTGCTGTTGGAAGCCGGTACGGCGAGCGGCCGCGAGCCTACGAGCATCGTCGAGCTACGCTCGTATCTCGCCCAGTTCTTGGCCGACTCCGGCACCACGCTGGCAATCGACGACGGAGACGCGTTTTCGATGCGGCTGTTGCACTTTCGGCGCACGTTCGTCGAAAAGATGTTCGCCATCCATAGCAAGGTCGAGCTTTTCAAGCGCGACAGGCAACCGCTCGGCGGCTACGCCCGCCATTACTACGATCTGTATCAACTCGCGGCGGAGGCCGAAGTCTTGGCCATGCTGCGAAGTTCCGAGTACGCCGCGATCAAAGTCGATTACGATCGGGTTAGCCGCGAGCATTTTCCCAAGAGCTACTTCCATCCTGACGACATGCGTTTTGCTGTGAGCGATGCACTGTTCCCGCCAGCCGACTTGGCGGCGGAGTTGGCTGCCGAGTATGAGACGCAATGCCGCATCCTCTGCTACGGGCATTTTCCGGCTTGGGCCGACGTTATGGCGCGGCTTGAAGAACTGCGTGAGCTTTTGTGACCCTCTCTTGCCGGGGACATGCCCAATTATTCGCTTTTTTTCCTGATTGCGGCCAACGGGGCGCCAACGCACCGGCGGGGTTTCTCCATGATTGCCGAAACGGTTTCACGACGGCGCGTGTTGGCCGCCCTGTCCGGCGCGGCAGACGGGCTCGTCAGCACAAAAGCACCCCTCGGCGGATGCCACGTTCGAATGGCCGTTAACGCGCGCTTTGCTCCGTTCATCGACTTTCAAGCCAGCCCAGGGTGATTGGCTTTTATCCACGCTTCCGCGTCGACCGCGAATTGCTTCACCGTCTTGAGCAATCCTTCGGCGTCCGTGTCGGTTACTCCGCCGGCGAAATCGTACTCGCAGCCATTCCGCTTGAGCCGGCAACCATCAAAATACGCCGACAGCCTTGCAAACGCGGCATCGGCCGCTTCCAGCGCCAGGAAGGTATTGTAGTGGCCGCCGATAGCGCGGGGGCGATAGCCCGCCGCGCGCACGACCATCAGCGAAAGGGTGCGAGCAGCGTCGTAGGCCATGACGAACCGCGCGTCGGCCGACAACCCCGGTGCCGCGACATCCTTCATGCTGCGGGCGACAATCGAGCGCAGATTGTCGAGCTCGGCTTTGCTCGGCGCTTCATGCGTGACGTTCTTATTAGCGAGCAGTTTTTTCCAGCTCATCCTTATCGCCTCGCACGAACAGCTTCGGCTTCTCCAACACTCGCGTCAGGAAGTGGTCCCTGGCCGCCCGCTTCTTGGCGAATTCCGCCGGCGTGTAAACGGTCGGATTGATCTCGCGGCCGAGCAATTCTCTGGCATTTCGTAGCGGCACCGCAAGGTCCAGCGGCGAAACGTTGCCGATGACCATCAGGTCGATGTCGCTGTCGCTCCGCTCACCACCCGCGGCGATGGAGCCATAAACGAACACGATCCGCAGTTTGCGGGCAAGCGGCTCGATGGCATCGGCCAGCACATCGACCAGGCCGGCCGTCTTCAGCATCAGGCCGCGAAGCTCGGGAAACACCGGTGAATTGGTGTTGGCCTGATAGTAGGCCATTCGCCCCTGCCGGCGCGTTTTCAATACCCCCGCTTTTTCCAGGTCGTGTAGTTCGCGTTGGAGGCTCGATGAGGGAACACCCATGCGGCGCGCCAACTCCGACACGTACCACGCCTTCTCCGGTCGGATCAGCATGGCCGCAAGGATTCCCTGACGGGTCTTCGGCAGCAGGGCATCGATGGCGCGGTTGTTACGCATACTGCGTAAATATGAACGCAAACTGCGTAAAAGTCAAGTCGCATCTGAGGGATAGAAGACGGCAAGATACCCAAACCCATGATTTACGCACGCGAACGGGGACCGAGCAAACGTGGTGAGAAATCCGGCTGCGGAGAGCGGTTGGCCCGGTTCCGCGGTGCCCCGCAGTCGGGGGCCTGACCGAGGCTGAGCCGCCCGGTGGTTCCGCGACCCGCGCGGCGTGGTTCCCGCGGAGTTGCGACCGATTCTCGAGCGGCTGGTGATCGACGCGGAGACATGGCTCGACAGGCTGGCTTGTTTCGGTCGCTCGCTTCCACCGCACTGGTCAGCACAATAGCGCCCCTCGGCGGACGCCACGTTCGTGCGTGACAAGGGGCCGATCGCCACCCCATGCAACATCTGGCCAATGGGCCACCAGCCGCATTCGCCCTATTGGCTCAGATTTCGGCTTTCGCTTCGATTCTTCGACCCAAATCTGACCGGCGCAAGTGTCTATTGTCCAAATAGTTACGCGATGCAAACGTTTGATGATTTGGGCCATATTTTGGGTTCATGGCTAATTCTCCGACCCTGGTCGAGGATGTTGTCGGGCGTGATGCCCGGCGGAAAGCCGCCGGGGCTGACGATTTCAATGCGTCGCGGAAACTGCCGCACGAACACCGACCCCGGATGACGGTAGTCTCGGTGACTGACCGCATTCAAAAGTGCCTCGCGGACTGCGATCTCGCTGAAGGTGCGCACAGGATGCATCACGAGGCGTTCCTGGAAGTGTTGCTTGTCGTTCCGCAGGTCCACGAGTTCCCAAACGCGGTCGTAGAACGACAAGAAAGCCTGGCGGAATTCCTCGCGTTGATTGGCGGGGCCAGGTCGCGGCGTCGAGCGATACTCGAAGACGACTTCGGCCTGCGCCAGAAATCGTCCGAGCGCCGCACGGCTGCCCAGCAGAATGAGCGCGGCATAGGTGACGCCGCCGGGCAGGACCAACTCGGCGTCTCTCAGCAGTTTGTCGGCCGGCCGCTTCGACAAGGCGTTGTTGCCGGAATGCTTGGTCCAACGGCGACGAAGCGATTCGATCGCCGCGGGATCGAGGTCGGCCATCGCGGCTTTCGGGCAGATTTCGGCCGAGAAGTCTGGGCCGGCTTCATCGAAGATGCGGCGCAGCATGTCGGGCGTCATCGGCGCCAGGTCTTCGCCGGCACGCATCCAATACGCTCCATCGACGGCGATAGGTACGCCGATGGGCCGCGACGGCGCCGTGAACACCAACACGCGGCCGTCCGGGCGTACGATTTCCTGCGCGTCAATGCGCAGGCGGAGCTTTTCGATCAATCCGGCCTTGGTCCGCTCCAGGTCGGCAAACGCCTGGCTACCGACGACCTTGCGAGGGCGCCAGGCAGGCGGGCGCCTGCAACCGGTCCAACCCAAGCCAGTCGCGAGATAGAACAAAGAATGAACGCGGGACGACGAGCGTGTACCTGACGCCAGTTTTGGTTCCGATCGGATGCCGCCGGCTTGCCCGGCGGAGGTGTACGTTGGCAGTCTACAGAACGAGGCGCCCAACAACCGCTTCCGGCAGCGGGCCGCCGCTTCCCGGTCACCCTCCCGCTTGCGGAGCAAGCGGGCTACGTAGCCCGCTCGCTCCGCGAGCGGATCGGCGGTCGGGAAGCGGCGGCCCGCGTCACCTTCAACGAAAAAAAAAGAATGAGAGAGGCTGCCGTGGGATTTTGGGCGACTCCATGTCGTATTACTGGCAGAGCGGAAAAACAGCGGGCCGATGGCCGGCCATGCGTGCCCCGCGGCAGGAGGAATGTGGAACTTTTAGCCCGGATGATTCACCGGCCCCCGAACTTGGCGCGCAGACTGCGCGAACACCAACCCGAAGCGCAAGCGAGCTAAGTCCGTTGCTGATCCTCGCTTGCGCTTCGGGTTGGTGTGGGCCGGTGAATAATCCGGGTTAGAGCGGAAGAGCGTCTAACTGTTAGTGGCCAGTGGTCGGTGGTCAGTGGTCAGTGGTTGGTGGTTGGCAGAGTGTCAGCCGTGCCTAAGAATTGAGCAGCGGCGTCGGGCGGCCGCCGGTGCCCGTCGGCTTGCGCAAATTTGCGGACGCCGATGAAACACGGCGTTTTTGCCAATCGGTTAAACCTGACAGAGGGTTTTTGGCGGCTGCTCAAATGATGTGCATAGTGGTCATCTGGCTGCCTGATCTTTGAGCAATTCTTTTGTCCGTGCGGCGAAGCAGCCCGCCGGCGTTCGGCGAGCTGCGGTGAGAAGGCGAAACGGTCCGGTCCCAAGCCAACGGCGCGGTAGAACAACGGGAACGATGCGGGCCAGCGCCCGCTGCAGATCCATGCCAAGCCAGCCGCGCGATAGAACGAGAGGAATGACAGTGCAACATGCCAAGCCAGCCAGGAGGTAGAACAAGAGCAACGATGGCAAAGGCCGACGAGTTTTTTCGCGCGGGAGCGGATCATTCGGGACTGCAAAAGCGTATCGCCTTATAGCGGGAGAACCGAACGCGGTCCGGTCCCGTGTTCGTGCTGACCGTTCAACGGTGATCCATGCCAAGCCAGTCAGGAGGTAGAACCACAGATAAACGACAGAAAGATTACCCGACAGAAAAATGAGCGACGGCGACCGCCAATCGAAATCCCGAAATCGAAAATCCAAAATCAGCCAGCCCCCCAGATTTACCGTTGCGGCCACGGTTTGCAGGCCGAGTTGCCGTTGCCGCAACCTGTGTGGTGCAATGGCTTTAGGGCAAGGATCCTGCTGAGACGATTTTTGTTTTTGACAACGGTAATTGTTTTTCCGCAACGGTAGTTCGCCGACGGCAAGGCGGCCGAACCGCCCGCCGTTCGGCTGCTGAGAACCCATCGCCTGGCGATGATGAGCACGAGGGCGGCGGCCCGTCGCCGGCGCGTTCGTGACGAGTTGGGCAGCGCGACGCTCAAGCGACGCCGCGGGTCTTTGACAACTTACTGCTGAATACCTTCCGCGGGACCAGACCGGACAGGTCGCGCCGCGCGCTGCGCGGGCGCGTCGAGCCGGACGCCGAGGCAGAAGGCAGCACGCACGACGCAACGTTGATTGGCGGTTTGGCGCATCTTCGGCGTCGAGTTGCGCGTCTTCGCCGGCGCATGGTTTTTGACCTTTCCACGACGGCGGTGGTGGCCCGGGCGCGAATCCGGCAAACGACCAACGAACGCAAACCGAGCCGGCTTAAAAGCTTTTATAAGCGAACGTTGATGCGTTCGCGCGTGGCTGTAAAGGCATGTCCGGATTGGTGTTACCTCCGGGCAGTGACGCTGAATGCTTTTATTCTTCACAAGTGTTTAAGATCCGGTGATCTTCGCTTGACTTACCGGCGGGACGGGGAACGGCTGCGCAACTGGCGGAATCCGACAGTTGGCCAATTGTGGGGGGGTTCCTCCGCGTCGCGACGAGCAGTGCCTGCCAACGTATGCAAAAGTCGATGTTCATCGCTCTGCTTCGCTTGGCGCGAATTGGCCATCTTCAAAACGCCCGGAAGGCGCCGTTGTAGAAACGGATGCCGACGCATTCCGTCGCGGAAGCGCAAAATATTTGGCGACGAGGGTTTGCGACTTATCCGTTGGAGGAGTGTCATCCGTGATCCTGCTCACTTTGGCTGCGCGCAGCCAAAGTGCCAGCGGGCCCGCTCGTCTGCGGCAGCCCGCGCCGAGGCGACACGCGTGTCGCATGGGCACGGAGTCAACGGCTTTCCTCTCGCGGAGCGAAAGGGCTACGGTCGGCAGTTTGGCCGCGCGCGGCCAAACTGCCTGCGGCCGGTTCGTCACCGGCGGCACGCGCCGAGGCGGCACGCGCCGAGGCGACACGCGTGTCGCATGGGCGCGGAGTAAGCGGCTTTTCTCTCGAGGAGCGAAAGGGCTACGGTCGGCACTTTGGCCGCGCGCGGCCAAAGTGCGTGCGGCCCGTTCGTCTCCGGCGGACCGACGATTCCAGTTCCAAGAGGTGCAATATCGCTTGCACCTAAACTTTGTAGCCGTCGCGGTACTTGGGCTTGACGATTTCGGCGACTTCCGGGGCGTTGGTCGCCACGAGGTTCTTGGCGTCCCACTCGATCTTCTTGCCGGGCTGGTCGGCCTCGGGCGCCGCCCAGACCGCCAGGTTGCCCAGCAGGATCGTCTCGGTCAGTCCGCCGGCATAGTCGGCGAAGTTCGACCGGGCCTGTTCGCCGCCGCGGATTGCCCGCACCCACTCCTCGAAGTGGCCCGGCGAGTGGACAAAATCGACCTTCGGCTCGTCGATGCCGCCGGTCAACACGATCTGCCGCTCGGCATAGTCGCCCGGTGCGTAGAGCTTGCCCTTCTCGCCGATCACCAGGCAGCCGCTGCTGGCAGCGTGCTTGCCCTCCTTATACTCTTTGGCATATCCCTCTTTGTCGCCCAGCACCAAGCAGCCGCTCTGGGTCGGATCGGCGCCGTCGAACAACTCCTTGCCCGGCTTCTGTCCGCCGTCGTACCAGGCAAACTTCACAGCCGGCCGCTTGTCGTTGGCGGGGAAGTCGAAATCGATCACCGACCACTTGGGATAGCTGTCGCGGTTGTGGCCGGAGGTTTTCGCCTGGACCGCGGTCGGGTCTTTTAGGGCGAGCGCCATGTAGGGCATGTTCACCGTGTGGCAGGCCATATCGCCCAACGCCCCGGTGCCGAAATCCCACCAGCCACGCCAAGAGAACGGATGGTAGCCTTCGCCATAGGGACGATAAGGAGCAGGGCCGAGCCACTCCTCCCAGTGAATGACCGAAGGCACTTCCACCGGCGATGGCCGGGCGACGCCCTGCGCCCAGATCGGCCGGTTCGTCCAGACATGGACTTCGATCACTTTGCCCAACGCGCCCGACTGAATGATCGCCGCCGCCCGGCGGAGCGAATCGTTGGCCGTCCCCTGGTTGCCCATTTGCGTGGCGACCTTTTTGGCACGGGCAATCTCGCCCAGCCGACGCGCTTCCCAAATCGAGTGCGTGAGCGGCTTCTGGCAGAAGCAGTGCTTGCCCATCTGCATGGCCATCGCGGCCACCACGGCGTGGCAGTGGTCGGGCGTGCTGACCGTCACGGCGTCGATGCTGGAACCCATTTCCTCCAGCATCTTGCGGAAGTCGTTGTACTTCTTGGCGCCCTCGAATTTCTTCGAGGCCGCAGTCAGCCGGCGATCGTCGATGTCGCAAATGGCGACCACGTCTCCGTGCTTGCCGGCGTCGGCTGAGTCGCTCTCGCCTTTGCCGCCGATGCCCACGCAGGCCATGCGGATTTTTTCATTGGGCGACTTGCTCTCTTCGGCCTGCAGGCCGGCCGCGGCCCAAAAACCGACGCCCGTGGCGGCGGTGGTCTGAAGAAACTGACGACGACTTGAATTGCGGGGCATTGCGGAAACTCCTTGCCGGGTAGGGATGGAAAAAGCGGGTGCTACGGAGCTCCCTAGGATAACGCGCCAGCCGCCCGTCCACCACCAAAAAAATCTGACCGGCACGTTCCGGACGGCCACGAATGGGGGGGCGTCACGGATGCCATTTGCTATCCGCGGAAGCGGTGATTAACCTAGTGCTCTGGCAGTCGCCCATCGAGGGACGGTGCAAAAAGCATTGTAGTAGAACGACGTCGGAATCGGTGGGCCGGCGCTCGCAAGCTCGCTGGTCCCACCCTACCAACGCTCGATATCCGCAGGATCGCCCCATGCACGGTCTCGTTCTTTCCACAGTTTGCCTGGCCACCTTAACATTCGCACCCGAAGCCGAAGCCGTGCGGGTGGTCGAGCAGCTCGGCGGCAAGGTCGACTATGACGAACAAAAGCACGTCGTGGGCATCGACCTCTTGCAGCGAGAGCCCAAAGACGACGACCTGAAGGCGCTGGCCGGTCTGACGCACCTGCACAGTCTCAAACTTTACGGCTCCGAAATCACCGATGCCGGCATGCCGCAGGTCGCGAAGCTCAGCGGACTCACCGAGCTCGTGCTCGAGAACACCGCCGTCACCGATGTCGGCCTCAAACTGCTGACGACGCTCAATAAACTGAAGTCGCTCAACCTGCGGCGCTCGAACACCACCGACGCGGGCCTGCAGTACGTTCGCGAATTTCCCGCCCTGGAGCAACTGCACCTGCTATTCACCAACACCTCGAACGCCGGGCTGGAACAGATCGCCGGCATGACCCGCCTCCGCATACTCGACCTGCGTGGTTGCGTGCAGATCTCCGACACGGGCATCGCCCACCTCCAGAACCTGACCAACCTCGAGCAGCTCAAACTTCGCAATCCCGGCGTCAACGATCCCTCGCTGAAATACATCGCCCACATGACCAAGCTGAAAGTGCTGGCGTTGGAAGACACCGGCATCACCAACGACGGCCTCAAGCTGATCCAAGACCTGCCGAACGTGCAGGATCTCGACGTCATGCGCTGCATCGGCCTCGACGACGACGGGCTGGTCTACCTGGCCGGATACAAGAAGCTCAAGAAGCTCTCACTGCGCGGAATCTATATCGACGGCACAGGACTCGGTGCGCTGAAAGAGTGCAAGAACCTGCGGACGCTCGAACTAAGCGAAACCCTGGTCAAAGACGCCGGACTGGAAAAGATCCACGGCTTCACAAGTCTGGTCGATCTTGATCTCTGGCACACGCGCATCACCGACGCCGGCCTGAAGCATCTGGAAGGTCTCAGGAACCTGCAGGCACTCAGCCTCGAAGACACGGCCGTGACCAACGAGGGGCTCGCCCATCTTTACGACCTGAAGAACCTCAAGTCACTGAACGTGAAGCTGACGAAGATTTCGCCGGACGCGGTCGAGAAGTTGACGGCCAAGCTGCCGGGGTTGAAGGTCGAGAGGTGATTCAACTCGCTGCGCGTCGCGAACTTGCTCCGGCCGATGCGTAAAGCTTCGCCAAACCCGGTACGCCGTACACCAACCCGAAGCGCCAGCGAGGAACGTGAAAAAGGCGGCAAAACCTCGCTTGCGCTTCGGGTTAGTGTGAAATGAGAACGGGTTCGGCGAAGCTTTACGCGGATGCCGCCCGCTTGCCGGGCGGAGCTTCACGTGGGCAGTCTACACTTGCCTCAGACTCTCAACTTGCGTCCGGCGAGCACGTCGTCCACCATCCGCAAAAGCTCGTCACCGCCGTGGGGATAAACAGCGTCGCCCAGCTCGCGCAACCGCTGGCGGTCGAAGCGCTCGTGGTTGCGCTGGATGATCTGAATGAAATCCGAGGCGTCGAGGTACAGCTTCGCCTCCGCTCGATTGCGAGAGACCATGTCCGCGAACTTGGAGGCGGCCGCCATCTCCACGTTCGGCACGCGGTGCCCGCCGGCAACTTGCACGGCGTTGTCGAACGCATGTTGGTAAAGATCGATCGGGCGCATCACATCGATAACCGGTTCCATTTTCGACGGATCGAGAAACCGCGCAACCACGGCGTGCTCGTCGACAAGCAGATCCGGGAACGCTTTTGAGATGGCTTTGACGCCCTTTTTGAAATGCGACTTGCGGACGACGACGTCGACGTCGTTCGTGGCGCGTGCCTGTTGCATCCAGCCGCCGATGCCATGCGCGCCGAACAGCACAAACTCCACACCGGCCTGATTCAAGGCGTCGAATACGTCGGCTGGATCGATCATCAGCACGGCCTCGGGATACATACGCGCAAAGACACGGCACAGCCCGCGGCTCGTTTCCAGGGCCGCTTGATGATCGACCGGACGGCGCGTGTCGATCGGCAAGTCGTGACCCATCCCAGGATCCGAACGGTGGTATTCGCGTTTTGTCAACGGTCGCTTCGACGGCGGCATGGCATTTCCATTATACCGCGCCGGCATCCCCGACGACGGACGAAATGATGAGGATGAAAGATCACGATGAGGGTGGCCGCCGGCCATCTCTCATCGCTTGTCCCTCATCCCTCATCGGTTTGCATTACGACCCGACGGTGCCCGCCGGCCGGATTAGTATTCCCGCGATCTTCCGCCGCCGTAACCGCCGTAACCGCCGCGGCCGCCACCACCGCCCCCGCCGCCGCCATCGGGGCGCGGAGTGCGTTCGCGGGCCTCGTTCACGGTCAGATTGCGGCCCTGGAACGGCGACCCGTTGAGCGCCTGCATGGCCTGCTGCGCGGCATCCTGGCCCTCCATCTCGACGAACCCGAACCCGCGCGAACGGCCGGTTTCCCGGTCCATGATCACCTCGGCCGAGCTCACCGGCCCGTAAGTGCCGAACAGCCCCTCCAGATCCGCATTGGTGACCGACCAGGCCAGGTTGCCTACGTACATCTTCATTCGAACGACCCTTTAGTAACAAACACGAAACAATGGCCAACCGTGGTGGAATCCACGGAGCGAACACACCAGAAAGCGAGAAGCGAGCATGGGCGGAAAAGAAGTGGACCAGGGCGGCCGGTTCAGCCGCGTGTCGATGGATTGCTCGCTCGGGACGATCGGGTCTTTTCAGCGGGCGTGCTGCCCGCTGGCGCTAAGAGAGACCCTACTGTTGGATTTCTATAATCGAAGGCGGCCCGCTTTGCCAGAGCAAAATCCAGATTTTCTTGGGCGCAGGGCAGGTGGAAAGCAAAGAGATCATCGCAATTGCGCCGAGAGCGAGACGAATTCTTGAGGTGTGCATCGCTGGTTCCATGAGTTTTTCAAAAAGGGGAAGTCGTAGGGAGCCATTATTGCCTCCGGACGATGGTCAATGCTAGCATGCGCGGCGACAAAAAACGGCTACTGCCGGTACTCGCCGACTCGACCGCATGCATTTTTGCATGTATGATTGAAGCTTCGGCGACGGTTCCGCCAATCAATGCAGCGAGAGAAAGAATCCGCCATGCGCAAGAAGAGCACTGCGAGGCCAAATGCCCGCAAAAAAGCCGCCACACGCCGGAAGCCGGTCGCCAAAAGGCGATATCGGCCCGCCGCGACCGTCTCATCGGGACAAGTTCCGCTCGTCGAAAGCGAGTCGGGGCGCGCCCTGCGGCTCCGCGCGCAGCTCGGCATGAGCCGCCAACGCTTCGCTCGTCTGGCGTCCATGTCGACTCGAAATCTGGCCTTCATCGAAAGCGGCAAGCCGCCCAGCGCCAACGTTCTTCGACAGTTGCATGGGATCCGCCGACTAATCGATGCGCTTTCCGAGGTGGTTCAGAAAGACGCGATTGGCCGCTGGCTGGAACAGCCCAACGATGCCTTCGAGGGGCAGAAGCCGATCGACGTCATCGAGCGCGGCGAAGTCGACCGCATCTGGCAGAGGATCTTTTACCTGCGGTCGGGTGTGCCAAGTTAGCTACGGCCCCACCGCGATGCACAACCGCCGCGGGCGGCGCCCGGCAGGATAGAGCATTATTTCCGCGGCGGGACTGTGGCGCTCGTCGCGGTGATCGATCGCGTGGTGCGTCGCCTCCGCGCTCAGGCCGGCGTAAACAACGACCTGATAGCGGTCGTTGAACGGGTTGGCAGCGGCAAAAACCACGGCACTCCGGGCATGCGCGTACGTCTGGCCCTTCAAGTCGAACGACGCTCTGCCGAAGCGGACCGGCAGCTCGCCTTCATCCTGGCACCGGGCCGCGACGCCGTTCGTCGCGGGCCGGCCGATCAACAGCAGATGGTGGCTGCGCAAGTCGTCTTCGCTCACCTCGTCCTCCGATTGAACGGGTACCGTGACGTTGCTCCAACGCCGGGCAATCTTGCGCTGCAACAGCGTGGCGGCTTCGCGCTGGAGATGAACGTCGTGCTTCGTGCCGTAGACGATCAACGCCTTGTCCGGCTCGGGATCGTAGCTCTCGATCGCCCAAAAGTGCCCGTCGGAGAGCGCCGCGTCGGTCTTTTCCTTCATCCAGGCATCGAACACGCTCGACAGCGACTTGCCCGCGGCTTTTTCGGCGGCGTCGCGGAACTCGGCGGTGCTCGTTTGCTTGCCGGCGTGGCCGCGGCCGAAGTCGTCCATGAAGCTGAAGAAGGGCCCGTCGCCCAACTCTCGCCGCAGCGCGGCCAGCAGGAAGACGCCTTTGCCGGCCGCGACGTCGTACCATTCGTTGGATCGCCAATCGAACTTGGTGGCATTCAGGGGCAGGTCGTGTCCCAGCCGGCGAACGGCCGTCAGCCAGCGCGACCGCGGAGCGAACAGATCGAGTTCGAGCCGCTCTTTCACGCGTCGCGAATGCTCGTTGCCGTGCTTGTCGTGCTTCACCTGGTAGCGAAGCGCCTTTTCGTGCGCCGCGATCTTCTCGTAATCGGCGAAGGCGGTTGCCAACCAGGTGTCGGCGTCGCTGGCCGCCAGTAGCGTGCCGTGCCAAGCAGGCGGATAGACGGCCCCGTCCAGCTCAAAGGGCGGCTTTTCGTCGTCGGGGAAGGGCTTCAGATCAACCGCCGGCTTCGCGTCGCCGCTCGGCTTGGCGGGCGCATCGACGCCCACCAGCGCCCAGTCGTTCGGCACCAGCGGAGCGATCGTGTCGTACTGCGAACGTTCTTCCACCGTCGGCTCCCAGATGCGCCCCAACGGCGGTCCAAACAACGCCCAACTCTTCAGTTCCTTAGCCAGTTTTGTCGTCGTGAACTTGGCGTCGCAGGAAGGAAAGGCGGCCAAGGGTGGCGTGGTGAACGCCTGGAAGCCGAAGTTGACGTCGATCTTGCCCGTGGCCCCCTTGCCAGTGGCGCTGTCGAACAGCCGCTGCCAGCAAAGGTCGCGGTCGCTGGGCCGCAGCACGAGATTGGCCGGCTTGTCACCCAGGCTGGGCACGGTCTCCTGCCGCACTCCCACGTCCTTGGCGTTGTTGCAGCCCCAATAAAAACCCTTGGTGCCGCCGGGCCATTGGTTCTTGCTGCTGCGCCAGAGCTTCGTCTGCCGGGTGCCGAGCTCGAACATGGCGATCTCGTTGGTCTTGATGTCGGCCAGCAGCCACTCGTTCGTATACAGGCCGTTGTTCGAGGAGTTGAGAATCTCGACGGCCCGGTCGATGGAATCGGCATATTGCAGGGCGCGGCGGATGCGCGTGGCCACGGTCAGGCCGTCGCCGTCGAACGTGGTCTGCCGCAGCGTGGTCTCGGCCACCAGCAGGCCGGCGTCGTTCATATAGTAGTCGAGTCCGCTCATGATCGCGCCCGGATAGCCTTGCATGATGACGCGATGGCCCTCCGCCGGCTTCACGTCGAGCCAGACGTTGAAGTGCCGCACGAAGGGAAGCTTGAACATGGTGATGTGGCCGAAGACGATGCCGCCGTCGGCCGTGGCGGGTCCAACCGCGGCGAAGGCGCTGCAATGGTCGTCGTCGGATTCATCCGAGGCTTGCACGTCGGGCGGTTCGCGGAACTTTTTTCCCTCCAGCCCAGTGGCGCTGGCATCGAGTCCGGATTGCAAGAACTCGACTTCGATGGCCGAGTTGACCGCCACGATGTCGACCAGGTCGAGCTTGCGGCCGTGGAACTTGGCCCCGGCGGCCGCGGCTCCGTCGGCGATGCCCTTCATTTCTTCCAGGTACTCGGCGTCGTAGCGTCGCAGAAAGAGGGCGTTGCTGAGCATCCGCATGTCGCGCCAGGCCTCGGCCGGACCTTCGTCGCTCTTGATGTCGGCCAACGTCTTGATGTAATCGACGATTTCGCCGGCCAAAAGTTGCCCGTGCTGGTAGCCCCGATCATAGGGTGCCCCCTCGATGTGCAGCACGATCCATCCGGCCTGTGGAAAGCGGTAGGCCGGCCCGCTGCGGACCACCGACGCCGGATCGGGCACAAAATCGGCCGCTGATGAGGCCGGAGCTTCAAGACCAAGGCAGACTGCCCCAACGCTGGCCAGCGCCGCCACGACAGCGAGATTCAAGGCCGATCGATGTGACATAAACTGCCTTTAGGTGATGGGAGTGCATGGTCTCAACCGCCGCGTCAGTATAATCGGGGTGGCACGCGATTGGCAGCGGCGCCGCTCGAAAGTTTTTATGGGTTGCAAATCCGCGCCAAGATGGTAAATTCAGCCCTTTAAGTTGTTACGAACCATGTAGGTAGGAAGAGTCTCAGCAACCTGGAACAGGCCGGTGCTTTGCCAAGCACGCGACGCTGGCCAAACGAGGAATTGCGGTAGCAAATGGCGATTACCAAAGAGCGAAAACAGGCCCTGATCGGTGATTTTCGGCGCGGTGACAACGACACCGGTTCGCCCGAAATCCAAATCGCGATCCTGACCAACAGGATCGGCGAACTGACCGGGCACCTGCAGACGCACAAGAAAGACTACGCCAGTCGGCGCGGTCTGCTCATGATGGTCAGCCGCCGCCGCCGTTTGTTGGACTACCTGAAAAAGGTCAGTCCGCAACGTTATCTCGATATCATTCGGCGTCTCGATATCCGCAAATAAGCATCCGGAGGACAGGTGTACCCCAGCAGTGCCCGAAACGCACTCTGGTGGCCGGCTGGGACGCAAACGCAAACAGGAACCAGCCTTGAAAGTACGTGTAGAACGACAAATCGGAGCGAGTACATTTTCCGTTGAAACAGGGTTTTTCGCCAAGCAGGCGGCCGGAAGCTGCCTGGTGCAATACGGCGAAACCGTCATCCTCGCCGCGGCGGCCACGGGCCCCGCACGCGAAGGCATCGATTTCTTCCCGCTCACCTGCGACTATCGCGAGCGGACGGCTGCGGCCGGCAAATTCCCCGGCGGCTTCTTGAAGCGCGAAGGCCGGCCGACCATGAAAGAGACGCTCACCAGCCGGCTGATGGACCGCCCCATACGGCCGCTTTTTCCCGACTGGTTTCACGACGAAGTGCAGATCCAGGCCAATGTGCTGGCCAGCGACCGCCAGAACGACGCCGACGTGCTGGCCATGAACGGCGCCTCTATCGCCTTGGGCCTTTCGCCGCTGCCGTTCCAGGGGCCCGTCGCCTCGGTCCGCTTGGGCCAGGTCAACGGCGAGTTCGTTCCCTTTCCCACGCAAGACGAACTGGAAGAGAGCGATCTCGACCTGATCGTTTCGGGCAACTACGACTCGGTGCTGATGATCGAGGGTTTTGCCCGCGAGATGAGCGAGGGCCGCATGCTGGAGGCCATCGACGAATGCCATCGGCTGATCCGCGAGATTTGCGATTTGCAGAACGAGTTGTTCCGCAAAGTAGGCGTGGAGAAGAAGGAATACGTCATTCCGCCGGCCGACGGCACCTACGACCTGCTTCGCCAGCGCTACTACGATGCCTTCCGGCAAGCCAAGCAGACGCCGGGCAAGCACACCCGTGCCGACGCCGTGACCGCGTTGAAGCAGCGTGCTTTGGCCGAAATGATTCCCGACCCGGCGGCCTCAGGCGCTCCGAGCGAAGGCCAGTTCAACCATGCCTGGCATGTGCTGGAAGAGCACATCGTCCGCGATTTGATTCTGGCCGGCACCCGTCCCGACGGCCGCGGCTCCAAGGATTTGCGGCCCATTCTCTGCGAGGTGGACGTGCTGCCGCGCGTGCATGGCTCGGCCGTCTTTCAACGCGGCGAAACCCAGGCGCTGATCACCGTCACGCTGGGCACCAACCGCGACGAGCAGCGCGTGGACGGGCTGATCGACGAGTATTCGAAGAAGTTCATGCTCGACTATTATTTCCCGTCGTACTCGGTGGGCGAAGTGCGGCCGATTCGCGGCCCCGGCCGGCGAGAAATCGGCCACGGCGCATTGGCCGAACGGAGCGTCAAGCCGGTGCTTCCCTCGCCCGACGATTTTCCTTACACGATTCGCGTCATTTCCGACATCCTGGAGTCGAACGGCTCCAGCTCGATGGCCAGCGTCTGCGGCGCCACGTTGGGCCTGATGGCGGCCGGGGTACCGATCAGCAACCCGGTGGCCGGCATCTCGGTGGGTCTGGTGAAAGAGGCCGACGACCGTTGGACGCTTCTGACGGATATTATCGGCGACGAGGACCATTTCGGCGACATGGATTTCAAAATCGCCGGCACGCAGCTCGGCATCACGGGCATCCAACTCGATCTGAAGATCAAGGGGATCAGCCGCGAGATCATCGAAGGCACGCTGGCGCAATCGCGCGAGGCCCGCATCGCCATCTTGCGGCACATGCTGTCGGCCATTTCGCGGCCCAACGAGGAGATTTCGGCCTGGGCGCCGCGGCTGTTGCGGACCACGATCAACCCCGACAAGATCGGGGCGCTCATCGGGCCGGGCGGCAAGACAATCCGCGGCATTCAGGAGGCGACCGGTGCGATCATCGAGGTCGAAGACGACGGCACGGTGACGGTGGCCAGCCACGACGCCGAATCGGCCGCCGCGGCCATGCGGAAGGTCGAGGCCCTGACGGAGACGGTCAAGGTCGGCAAAATTTACGAAGGCCGCGTGACGAGCGTCAAGGAGTTCGGCGCCTTCGTGGAGATTTTGCCCGGCAAGGACGGCCTGTGCCACATCAGCGAGCTTTCGGACGGCTACGTGAACAGCGTGGGCGACGTCTGCAAGGTGGGCGACGAGATGCTGGTGAAGGTGATTGCCATCGACGATCAGGACCGCGTGAAGCTGAGCCGCCGCCAGGCGATGGCCGAGGCCGAGCAGCCCGTCGGCAGCGAGAGCGGCGACTAAAAGGGCCCGAACACCGTGCATCTTCGGTCGAAATCGAGTGAATTGGTTTCCGGCTCGCTGTTGTGAGTTCTTCGCTTGAAGAGGACGGTCATGAAAGGCGTGAGCTACGTGATGGACGAGAAGGGTGAGCCGCAAGCCGTGCTGATCGATCTGGCGAGACATCGCCGGATTTGGGAAGACTTTCAAGACCTGTTGGTTTCGCGTTCTCGACGAAAAGAGCCTCGCGAGAGCTTGGCTGACGTGGAAGTGGAGCGAATCTTTCCCGCGATCCGCAAGCTGGCCGATATAACCCACGGCCGAAGGGATGCCGGAAGCTCGGTGGCGAGCAAGCGACCTATCGCATTCGCGTTGGCAATTACCGCGTGATCTACGAAGTCGACGACGCGGCTCGACAAGTGTTGGTTACTCGTGTCCGGGACCGTAAAGACGCGTACCAGTAGCCTCCGATCAGGTGCGAAACGAGAATCTGCCTGTTTCCTTGAAAGTCCATGACGCCAGCCGCGCAGCAAAAAGCCAACCGCTACCGCCTAACGAACACCTGGCAACCGGAGTCGTCGTGCGGTAGCGGCTGGCAATTTATCGTTTCAGACGGTCAGACCTACTCGCGGGGACGAACCGCGCCCGTCAGGCCGCTGTAATCGGCACGGTCGTCTGGATGCCACAACGGCACGCCGGCTTGCACGCGCTGGGCCAACATCTCGAGTTTTTCCGCCGAACCGGCCGGCGCCTCGGTGGGCACATACTCGTCGGTCTCGTGGGGAACAAAGTCTTCGTCGTGACCGAATTCCAAGATCGCATCAAATACGTTTCGCATCGCTTAAGTAGCTCCTCCCTAACGATTAACTCAAAGCATGTTATTCTTACAGAGAGTCGGCCGTTGTCAAGCATTTTGAGAAAAAACAAGGAGGACCGACTGTGGCCTGGCTCCAACGCGACCTTCAGCTTTCGCCCCACCCGCGAGGTTTCCATCTCATCACGCGGCAAGTGGTCGAGGCGCTGCCCGAACTGGCCAAATTCAAGGTCGGCCTGCTCCACGTTTTTATCCAACACACGTCGGCCTCGTTGTCGATCAACGAAAACGCCGACCCGGACGTGCCGCTCGACCTGGAGCGGTCGTTCAACGCGCTGGCTCCCGAAGATTTTCCCCACCGGCACACCTGCGAAGGGGCCGACGACATGCCGGCGCACGTGAAAGCCGCGCTCCTGGGCAGTTCGGTTTCCGTTCCCATCCGCGATGGCCGCCTGGCATTAGGCACTTGGCAGGGCATCTATCTTTGCGAGCACCGCAATCGGGGCGGCGCACGCAGTCTGGTGTTGACGGTCCAGGGAGAACGGGACACGGCATAATGCGGGAAGAGATGAGAGATGCCTAACGCCCTTATCCCTCATCCCTCATCCCTCATCGCTATCTCTGCACATGCAGGTGCGGCAGCTTCTCGCGCAATTGCCTGATGCCTGATTCGGTCACCCGCGTGTCGGCGACGTTCAGCGATTTGAGCCCGGTGAGCCCGGCTAATTCGCTCAGCCCCTCGTCGGTAATGCCGGTGCCTTGCAGCGACAATGCTTCCAGCTTCTTCAAGCCCTTGAGCTGGGCAAGGCCCTCATCCGTGATGCTCGTGCCGAGCAGGCTCAGCGCTTTCAAACTCGAAAGCTTGCCGATGGCGGCCAGGCCCGCGTCGGTAACGCGGGTTCCCACCAGCGTCAGCGCTTCCAGCTTTTTCAACGCGGTGAGCGCCGGCAACCCGTCGTCGTCGATGCGCGTGTTGTAGAGATTGAGTTCGACCAGGCTCGTGAGGGCCTTGAGTTGCGCCAGGCCGGCATCGTTCAAGGGCGTGTCTCCCAGATCGAGCACCTCCAGCAGGCTGAGCTTTTTCAGGTTTTCCAGGCCGGGGCCGCGAACGCGGGTGTGCCGCAGCTCGAGCTGCACGAGACGCGTCAAGTTGGCGAGATGCACCAGGCCGTCGTCGCTGATCTCGTCGTCTGCCAGGGTCAGCGTGGTCAAGTAAGACAGGCCCGACAGCGACTTGAGCCCGGCGTCGCTGACCTGCGTGCCCAGCAACACGAGTTCTTCCAGGCCGTTCAGAGCTTTCAAGTGGGCCAGCCCCGCATCGCCGATCCGCGTCATGCCGAGATCGAGCAGCCGCAGCTTGCCAAGCCCCGCCACCGCGGCCAGGCTCTCGTCGTCGATTTGGGTGTCGGTCAGATGGAGCCGCACCAGGCTGGTCAGCGATTTGATATTTTTTAGACCTTCCGGGCTAAGTGCCGTGAAGCCGAGGTCGAGGCTCCTCAACTTCTTGAGCTTGCTCAGCCGGCCGAGTTGCGTCCCTTTCACGCCCGTGTGCCTCAGAATCAACGATTCGAGATGTTCGAGGCTGCCGAGCTGGCCGAGTCCGGCGTCGGTCAGATGGGTGGCGCCCAAATCGAGCGACTCGAGGCTGGTCAGCTTTCCGACGTGCTCCAGGCCGTCGTCGGCGAGGCGGGTGCGAAAGAGGTGCAAGTTCTTGAGCTTCTTCAGATCGACCAGGTTTTCCAGTCCGCTGCCGGTGATGGGGGCGTCGGAGAGGGCCAGGTCTTCCAGATCGGTCAGCTTTTTCAGGTGGGCCAGGCCCGCGTCGGTGACGTGCGTGTTGAAGAGCGTCAGCGTCTTGAGTTTCGACAGTCCGCTGAGATGGCTTACTCCTTCGTCGGAGAGGCGTGTGCCTCCGAGATCGAGCCACTCCAGGGCCGAAAGCCGCTCGAGATGGGCCAGTCCTTCGTTGCCGACAAAGGTGCGCCAGAGGCTGAGCCAGCGGAGGTGCTTCAGGCCGTCGAGCAGCTTCAGGTCGTCGTCGGTGGCCCCGGTATTGCCGAGATCGATTTTCACGATCGGCTTGCCGTCGAGCTTGGCGTCGACTTCGGCCGAGCCGCCAAGCGATCGGATATGCTCGATGATCTTCTGTTGGTCCGTGGCAGGAATGGCCGTCGCCTGCGACGACATGACCACAAACAGAGCAAAGACTGGACACAACGCTGCGGAAAACCTCATGGATACCTCACTGGAGCCGACGAAAAGGGGCCACCTTGGCACGCCCAAGTAGAATAGCCCGCAGGAAGGCCGGTAGCAAGTTTTCCACCGGCGCAGGCGGCAACAATTTTGCCGGCGGTGTAGATCGTCAGGTGGTGGCTGGGGCAAAGCTGGCCGAGATTAACCGGCGACTTCCAAGAACGCGTTGACGGCCAGCGATGCCCCAGTGGCACGATCCGGGGCATCGGTTGGCCGCAAAGTCGATCGGTAGGTTCGACCTCACCGGGCCAACCTCTGCCCCAGCCACCGCAGCGGCGACGGGCCAGGAGGCCCGCCCCACGGGGCCCTAGATTACCAGCCCCTTGGTGACCAGCATGAACACGTCTTCCAGCGTCGGATCTTTCTCCGCGAACGAGTGCATCCGCACGCCCGAGGCGATCAGCCGTTCCAGCAGTCCGGCCACCTGGTGATCTTCGGCCGCCAACTCGGCCGTGATCTTGTGGTTATCGACCTGCACGTCGAGCGTTTCGGGCAGGCTGCGGACCATCGACAAGGCCGTGTCGAACTTCTCCAGCACCCGGATTTCGAGCATCCGATTGCGCTTGATGCGGCGATAGACCTCTTCCATCGGGCCGTGCATCAGAAGCTGGCCGCGCTCGATGATGCCGATCGACGTGCAGCAGTCGGCCAATTCCGTCAGGATGTGGCTCGATATCAAGATGGTCTTGCCCATCCGCCGCAGCTCTTTGAGCAACGCCTTGACCTCCAGCCGGGCACGCGGGTCGAGGCCGCTGGACGGCTCGTCGAGGATCAAGACCGGCGGATCGTGGACCAGCGTCTTGGCCAGGCAGAGCCGCTGCTTCATACCGCGCGACAGGCCGTTGACGTAGTCGTCTCGCTTGTGCGTCAGGTCGAGCAGCTCCAGCACGTCGCCGATCACCTGCTTCCGCTTGCCGCGCGGAATCTGATAGGCCACTGCGAAAAAGTCGAGAAACTCCCAGACCTTCATGCCGTCGTAGACGCCGAAGTTGTCGGGCATATAACCCACGCTGCGGCGCACGTCGAGCGGCCGGCGCGTGACACTGTGGCCGTTGACGATCCCTTCGCCGTGCGTGGCCTTGAGCAGCGTGGCCAGGAAGCGGATGGTGGTGCTCTTCCCCGCGCCGTTGGGGCCGATAAAGCCGAACATCTCGCCCGCCTCGATCTTCAAATTCAGGTGATCGACGGCGGTGAAATCGCCGTAGTTTTTTCCGAAGTCGATGAGTTCAATCATTTTCCCAGCCAACCTTTGGCGAACACGTAGCCCGCTCACTCCGTGAGCGGAACGGCCCTTCAATGGAACCCGTCCTCCGCTCGTAAAGCGTTTCACGCCTGCCACGCCGGTCCGCTTGCGGAGCAAGCGGGCGACGGGCCACCTCATTATTGCCGTTTTTTTGTCGCCGAATAGACTGGTGACGACAGGGTCCGAGCAATTAAAGTAGTAAGCATGCTCCCGGTTCCGCAACCCGTGGTTTACTTCGCAGGTGCTCCCATGTCGCGTTTCGTGTTGATTCGGATGGCCACCCTAACATCCCTCCTGTCGGTCCTGCCGTGTCTGCCTTTGGGGGCCGACGAGAAGCCGATTGAAGCGATCAACGGCATCGATCTTTCAGGCTGGAAGATCAAGGGCGAGGCGAGCAAGAGCCATTGGACCTTGGGCAAGGCCTCCCTCAAACCGTCCGATCCGGCGCAGATCGAGGTGGCCCCCGGCGGCAAGGAGCTGATCAACGGCGCGGGCGGCGGCGTCGACATCTATACCGAGCAGAAGTTCGGCGACGTGTACATCGAGTTGGAGGTGATGGTGCCCAAGGGTTCCAATTCGGGCATCTATCTGATGGGCGAATACGAGCTGCAGGTGTTCGATAGTTTCGGCAAGGAGTCGCCGAGCGAGCACGACATGGGCGCCATTTACAGTGCCAGCGTGCCCAAGCTGAACGCCGCCAAACAGCCCGGCGAATGGCAGAAGTACGAGATCGACTTTCGCGCCCCGACCTTCGACGGCGACAAACGGACCGGCCCGGCAAAGTTCGTGAAAGTGGTGCTCAACGGGCAGCTCATTCAAGAAAACGTGGAGATGAAAGGGCCGACGCCCGGCGGGCTGACCGGCAAAGAGTCGGCCGCCGGCCCGCTGTTGTTTCAGGGCGACCACGGCCCGGTGGCATATCGGGCGGTCAAGATTACTCCGACGGCAAAATGACCTTGTCATGAAAATCTATGTTGTGCGGCATGCTTGGGCCGAAGAGCGCGACGAGGCGGTCTATTCGAACGACGACTTGCGGCCATTGGCCCGCAGGGGCCGCAAGCGGTTTCGCCGGTTCGCCCGGCGGCTGGCGAAGCGGGGCCTCGACGTGGCGCACATCGCCACCAGCCCGCTGGTGCGTTGCCGCCAGACGGCCGACATTCTGGCCGAATATACCCTCAGCGAGCCGCTGATCACCGAGCTCGACGCGCTGCGGCCCGGCAGCCAGCTCGACGCGTTGCTCGATTGGACGCGCAAGCAAGAAGGCCAGGACGTGGCTTGGGTGGGCCATGCCCCCGACGTCGATCAGCTTGCCGCCGCGCTCATCGGCGACGCACGCGCCGCCATTCGCTTCGACAAAGGCGCCGTGGCGGCAATCGAATTCAGCGGCCCGCCCGTCGCCGGCCAGGGCGAGCTTTGCTGGCTTGCCGTAGCCGAGCTACTGAAGTGCTGAACGCTCGCCAAGGCGAGCGGTCCGCTTATCCGCGGCCGACGTAAAGCTGCTGGTGCGGCAACACGATCGCCTCCAGCATCTCGACGTGCGGGGGCAACGAGGCCATCAGGACCGCCACTTCGGCAATCTCGTCGGGCGTCATCATCGGCTCGGCATCTTCGGGCTTGTCGGTGTGCCGCCGCTCCACGTGGATGTTGCCCGGATGCAGGCAGCCACAGGTGACGCCGAACTCGCGTCCTTCCAGCGCCGTGACCTGCGTCAGGCCCCACAGGCCGTGCTTCGACGCCGAGTAAGGCGCCGATTGCGGCCGGACGCGCTGGGCCGAGATGGACCCGATGTTGACGATGCGGCCGGTGCGTTGCGGCTTCATGACGCGCAGGGCCGCCCGCGTGCAGAGAAACGGCGCCCGCAGGTTGACGGCGATCACTTTGTCCCAGGTCTCCGCCGACATTTCGTCGAGCGGTCCGCCGTCGAATGCTCCCGCGTTGTTGACCAGCAAGTCGAGTCGTCGATATCGCTCGACCGTCTGCGCAAACAGCCGCTCGATGAAGCGTTCGTCGGTGATGTCGCCCGGCACGGTGAATGTGCCGGCGCCGTGGCCCGCCAGCATAGCGGCCGTGGCCGCCAATTCGTCTTGGCTTCGGGCGGTAAGCACGACCGCGGCGCCCTGCTGTGCCAGTCCAAGGGCGATTGCGCGACCCAGTCCGCGTCCCGCCCCGGTCACCATCGCCACTTGGCCCGTCAGTTTGTTCATGCGTCACCTTCTTCCCATCGTGTCAGCGGCAAAGAAACCGCCGCGATTGTAGCCTCGCGAGAGACGCATTTCTACTAACTGGTCTTGCCCCTGCCCACCGCTGTCGATACTCTTCGCGCCAGCGGTCCGCTTTTCCAGGACAGTTCGTCCGCCCGTAGCTAACATGGCGAGAGGTCTGGCTGCCATCAGCATGAATACCGACTCCCTTGCGTCAGGCCTCCCCCAAACCGCCTCGCTTTTCCTGCCCGCGACCAGCGGCACAGCGGCCGGCTGCCGCGTGTGCGACTCCCGGCGCTTGGAGCCGGTTATCGATCTCGGACGCCAGCCGTGGTGCAACCACTTTCTGAAGGCCGACGAGATCGGCAAAGAACCGTGCTATCCCCTGCGCGTCGTCTATTGCCACGACTGCCGGACGGCCCAGCTTGACTACACCGTCAAGAAGGAAACGATGTTCGGCGACCACACCTACTTGTCGGGCGTCACCCAATCGCTCTCCGATCATTTTCGCACTGTCGCCGTCGAGGTCGATTCGCGGTTCTTCGCCGCGCGGCCCGGCCCCAAGTCGGTGCTCGACATCGGCTCGAACGACGGCACGCAACTCAAACATTTCCGCGCGCTGGGTTTCAACGCGCTGGGCGTCGAAAGCTCGAAAACCACGGCCCGACTGGCCCAGGAGGCCGGAATCGAGACGCTCAACGAGTTCTTCAACCTCGAAGTCGCGCGGCGGCTGAAACGAAAGTTCGACGTCGTCAACGCGGCGGGCGTGTTCTTTCACCTGGAAGAGCTGCACTCCGTCAGCGACGGCATCCGCGAGCTGCTGGCGCCCGACGGCGTTTTTGTGGTCCAGTTTCTCTACATGAAGCGGATCATGGAAAACGTGGCCTTCGACCAGATCTACCACGAACACCTCCTCTACTACAATCTGCAGACCATCGAGGCGCTCTTGTCGCGGCACGGTCTGTCGCTGTTCGACGCTTACGTGGCCCCCATTCACGGCGGCTCGGTGATCGGGTTTGCCACTCACCAGGGGCGGCGGCCGCCCAGCGAGCGGCTGCAAAAGCTGCGTGCGGCCGAAGCGGCCCATGGCTCCAATGAGGCGTCCGCCTATCGCATTCTGGCCAAGCGCATCGAGCGGATGAAGGAAGACAACCTGGCCTACCTCGAGAATGCCCGTCGGGCCGGCAAACGCGTGTTTGGAATGGGGGCGCCGGTGAAGGGCAACACCCTGCTCAATTACTTCGGCATAGGCACCCAGTACCTCGAATGCCTGGTGGAGAAGAACGAGCTGCGGCGCGGCCTGTTTTCGCCCGGCATGCACATTCCCGTTCGCATCGAGAAGGAGCTTCCGCAACCGCCGGACGTGTATTACGTTCTGGCCTGGAACTTCAAGAAGGAAATCCTCTCCAACAACCGGGCGTTGATCGACCGCGGCGTGGAATTCTACTTTCCGGTCAACCCTCAGGAGTGAACGCGGCCGATGCGGGTTCTTGTGACAGGCGGTACGGGGTTCCTGGGGACGGCGCTGTGCGCGCAGCTTGCGGCGCGTGGCGACGAGGTGCTGCGCCTCGGCTCGAAGAATTGCGACTTGACCAGGCCCGGTTCGCTCCACGCCTTCGATGGGAAGAAATACGACCAGATTTTTCATCTGGCGGCCTGGACGCAGGCCGGCGATTTCTGCCTTTCGCACCCCGGCGAACAATGGCTCATCAACCAGCGCATCAACACCAATGTGCTCGACTGGTGGCAGGCCCGGCAGCCGCAGGCCAAGCTGATCGCCATGGGCACGAGCTGTGCCTATCCGCCCGACGGCGAGCTTGGCGAAGACCGCTTTCTCGACGGCCTGCCGATTGAAAGTCTCTTCACCTACGCGATGACGAAGCGGATGCTCTACGTCGGCCTGCTCGCTCTGGCCCGGCAATTTGGGCTGAAGTATCTCTGTCTCGTCCCGTCGACGCTCTATGGCCCCGGTTATCACACCGACGGCCGGCAAATGCACTTTGTCTTCGACCTGATTCGCAAGATCGTGCGTGGCAAGCTGTATGGCGAGCCGGTCGTGTTATGGGGCGACGGCTATCAGTCGCGCGAGTTGGTGTTTGTCGGCGACTTTGCCCGCATCGCCCTGTGTTTGGCCGAGGGAGTAGACAACGAGCTGGTGAACATCGGGGCGGGTGAAGAGTTTACGATCCGCCATTTTGCCCGGCTGATTTGCGAGCATGTGGGCTACGATTTCGGCGCCATTCAGTTCGACACCAGCCGTTATGTGGGAGCCCGCTCAAAGTGCCTGGCCGTGCGGAAGCTCCAACGGCTTTTGCCCGGCATCCGGCTGACGCCGTTGGCCGACGGACTTGCGGCCACGATCGACTGGCTGACGGCGGAAGAAGCGAAACGGCAGGCAGCGTAGGGTGGAAAAAGCGAGCTGGCGAGCGCCGGCCCGCCGATTTGAGGCGTCGGGTTTCAGGCGTCCGGCGTCAGGACAAACCACCTGACGCCTGATGCCTGATGCCTGATGCCTGATGCCTGATGCCTTACGATGGTGGGCCGGCGCTCGCAAGCTCGCTGGTCCCACCCTACGACTTACGCACGATAACTAACCTCAGACACCGCCCCGTTCGTTGTGATCTATGATGACCAGTCCCCTTAGTCCCAAATCGAGCTGTGCCGTCATCTTGGCCGGGGGATTCGGCACACGCATCCGCTCTGTTTGCCCCAACCTGCCCAAGCCCATGATTCCCGTGGCAGGCGAGCCTTTTATCGCATGGGTTCTGCGCTATCTTGCCGGGCAAGGGATTCCGAATTTCGTGATTTCGCTGGGCTACCGGGCCGAGGTGGCCGAAGATTATTTCCGCACGCGCCCGACCGGCGGGGGCTCCCTACAGACCGTGCGCGAAAACAAGCCGTTGGGCACCGGCGGAGCGTTGCTGATGGCAGAGCCGCTTACAGAAACAAGCGATCCAGTGGTGCTGGCCAACGGCGATTCCTTGGTGCTGGCCGACCTGTCGGGCGCCTGGCGTTTGCTCCGCGAAGAGTCGGTCGACGGCGTCGTTATCGGCATCGAAGTTGACGATGCTTCGCGCTACGGCCGGCTCGAAACGGCCGCAGACGGGCGGCTGCGGCGCTTCGATGAAAAACAACCCGGCCCCGCGGTGATCAACGCCGGCATCTATCTTTTCCGCAGACGGCTGCTGCACCGCTTTCCACAAGCGACGCCCTTGAGCATGGAACGCGACGTGTTTCCGGCACTGTTGTCCGGCGGCGCCAAGCTGATAGTCCACCGCTGTCGGGCACCTTTTCTCGACATCGGCACTCCCGAAAGTCTCGGCCAGGCCGATGCTTTCATTCGTCAACACTTCCGTCAGGTGGCGGCATGATTATCAGCAAAACGCCGTTTCG
Organism: Pirellulales bacterium; assembly: GCA_035533075.1. Lineage (NCBI taxonomy): Bacteria > Pseudomonadati > Planctomycetota > Planctomycetia > Pirellulales > Pirellulales bacterium. The sequence goes on from DATLUO010000138.1 coordinate 93,230, forward strand.
CATGAGTTTTTTCGGCGGGGGCACCGATTACCCGGAGTACTTCACGCGCCATGGGGGCGCCGTACTGGGCACCGCGGTCGATAAGTGTACCTATCTCGCCGCGACGCGGTTTTATTCGCGCCTCTTCGACTATTCGATCCGGCTGGCCTACCGGCAGGTCGAGTGCGTTTCCGACCTGGAAAAGATCGAGCACGCCCCGTTGCGAGAGTGCCTTCGCTGGGTGGGCATTACCAAAGACATCGAAGTCGACTGTGTGGCCGAGCTTCCGTCGTCCGTCGGGCTGGGCACGTCATCGAGCTTTGTGGTGGGCGTGCTGAACGCACTCTATGCTTTCCAGGGACGCCTCGTTCACCCGCTCGATCTGGCCTATCAGGCCATCGAGTTGGAGCGCGACGTGTTGGGCGAGTCGGTCGGCTGCCAGGACCAGACGTTCGCCGCCATGGGCGGCTTCAATCTGATCGAGTTTCGCACCACCCGAGACATCGTGGTGCATCGCGTGCCGCTGGCGGCCGATCGCAAGGCCGAGTTCGAGCAGCACTTGCTGGTGGTTTACAGCGGGCTGCGGCGGCGCGCCAGCCAAGTGGCGGCGCAGCAGGTGAAAAGAATCGACCGCAACGTCCAACAGCTCAAGAAGATGCGGCAGATGGTCGACGACGCCTACGACATCCTGGCCAGCGGGCAAAGTCTGGCCGGCTTTGGCCGCCTGTTGCACGACGGCTGGATGCTGAAGAACTCGCTGTGCGACTCCGTCTCGAACGACGCCATCAACCACATCTATCAGCAAGGTTTGGAAGCAGGGGCCTTGGGCGGCAAGCTGTTGGGCGCGGGCGGCGGCGGGTTCGTGCTCTTCTTTGTGCCGCCCGAACGCCGCGCCGACGTGCTGCGGGCACTGGGACCCTTGGAGACCATCGCGATCGGTATCAATGCTCCCGGGACGCAACTGGTGCATGCATCCGTCGTGCCGCATTCGGGCCAGGACCTGGCGCCCGCGGCGCGGCTCAACGTGGCCTGATTCTGTTGCAACCGTGAGACAAGCGATGCGCTATCAACTTTTGGCGTCGACGGTGCGCCGCACCACCACACGCACCTGGGCTCGCGGCGGAGAAGAAGCCGGCGAGATCTGGCGGATCGAAGTCGATGTCGATCGCCTGACGCTTGACGTCGTACACCGGCTCAAACTGCCGAGCTTTCACGTGTCGCCGCTGGAGCGGTTCGCCGGCAAAGGAATCGCCGTCCTCAACGACGCCGTGGCCGTGGCCACCTATGATTCGGTTTGCCTCTACGACCGCTCGCTGGGGCAACTGCTGGCGCAGCGCAGCCATCGCTTGATGGGCGATCTGCACAGCTTGAGCGTCGAAGGCGAATTCCTGTATGCCACGTCGCCGCTGGCCAATGCCATCCTGGCCCTCGACCGCGATTTGAACGTCGTCTGGGCCTATTTGGGGCACGAGGATGACGAGTTGTGCCAGCGCGTCGGACTGACCGACGACGCACGGGCGCGCCCCAAGCTGTTCGCGGGCCAGGCCATCGACTACCGGTTCTACACCGGCAAGGATCTCGACCTATTCCACTTCAATCATCACTTTTTCGTCAACGGAGAATTGATCGTGAACGTGCCGTCCCGCGGCCGCTTATGGAATGTGACGCGCGGCGATTGGTTCCTGTCTCAATTCAATGTCGGCGATGCCTGGGACGGTTGTTTTCACGACGGCGTTTACCTGCCCAAGCAGGGCCATTACGTCAGCTACACGGACAGAGGGACGGTCAACAAGCACCATCCCCGGACGGGCGCTCTCATGGCTTCGGTATCGGCCGTTCCCGATCACCAGCAATGCGGCCCGGCGCGGACCGGTTGGCTGCGCGGGCTGGTGCATCTCGAGGGCGAGTTGTTCCTTGTGGGCCAGAGCGGGCCGAGTTTTGGCCTGGTCGATTTCGAGCACCAGACGGTGCGGAAGTGGTGGAGCTTCGGCGAGAGCCAACTCCATTCGTTCTTCGCCCTGACCAAGTTTCAGGCCGCGCGGGGCGGGGCGGGCAGGTCCCGCGAAAAGGGGCGAAGTTCCCCGGTTTTCGCCCCTTGAGCCGCGAGGCGCTCGTAGACCTGGGCCACAATCGACGCCGCGTTCAATAACAAGTGGTCTTGCACGTCGACGCTCAGCTCGGCCAGCCGTCGAGACAAAAGCTGCTCCACAGATTCCAAGAGCGGCGCGCCAAACGTGGCCATCGAAGCGGCATGCTTTTGCAGATCCTCGTGCAGGTTGCCGGCTTGCTCGGTCAGCCGCCGAGCGAGCAATTGCTCGACCGATTCCAGCAGCGGTGCGCTGATGGCCGCCATCACAGCCGCATGCCGTTGCGCGTCATCCTGTAGGTCGCTCGTTTGCTCGGCCAACCGGCGAGCGAGAAGCTGCTCGACGGATTCCAGCAGCGATCCGCTGACCGCCGCGCGCGATGCTGCAACTCGCGAGGCATCGTCGGCCACGGCGCGCAGCCGCTCTACCTCGGCGAAAGTCGCGGAAAGCCGATGGTCAAGCTGTTCCAGTTTCCCAAGCGCGCCGTCCAGGCGCTCTGCTTGTGCGACCATTTGCCGATGGAGTTGACCGTGCCAGCGGTTGCGGACGGTCCTAGCCAGAGCTCGGAGAGGATCGAGCCAATTCATTCTCTGCCTGTGTGGTCCCTTCTCACCCGGTGCCGCGGATGGTAGCGTTTTTGGGCGGCAACGCCAACATCGCCCTAGGGTTAGGGAGCACGCTTTTTTTCGACTACTCCGCAGGCCGAGAACGTGCAAGGATTCAGCCTATGGAGGCGTTTCAAAACACGACGGCGGTGGCTTGGGTCGGCGGAGTGCAGGGCTGCTTGCGGCTGATCGATCAAACCCGCCTGCCTACCGAGCTTGCCTATCTTGACTGCGCTGAGGTCACGGCGGTTTTTGAGGCCATTCGCAGTCTGCGGGTCCGCGGACCCCCGGCCATCGGTATCGCGGCCGCTTATGGCGTGGTGCTCGGGGTGCGGACCGCCGCTGCCACATCGGGGCAAGACCCGGTAGGCGAATTCTTTCAACGCCTTGACGAGGTGGTCGCCTATCTCGCCCAGAGCCGTCCCACGGCGGTGAATCTTTTTTGGGCGCTGGAGCGGATGAAACGCCTGGCCCACGAGTGGCGAGGGCGCGCGCCGGCTGGGGAAATCGCCGAGCGGCTGTTGGACGAAGCACGTGCCATCCACGAAGAAGATCGGGCGATGTGCCGTGCCATCGGCCGTCATGGCGCCGAATTGCTGAGCGACGGCCAGGGCGTGTTGACGCATTGCAACGCGGGCGGGCTGGCCACGGCCGAATACGGCACCGCCCTGGCGGTGTTCTTCGCCGCTCAGGACGCCGGCAAGCGGTTGCACGTCTATGCCGACGAGACCCGCCCCTTGCTGCAAGGCGCGCGGCTGACGGCCTGGGAATTGAAGCAACGGGCGATCGACGTGACCCTGATTTGCGACTCAATGGCCGCCCAGGTCATGCGCGAAGGCCGCGTGCAGGCTGTCGTGGTCGGCGCCGACCGCATTGCCGCCAACGGCGATACGGCCAATAAAATCGGCACCTACGGCGTCGCGGTCCTGGCCGCCGCGCACGACATTCCGTTCTATGTGGCGGCGCCGACCAGCACCTTCGACCGGTCGATCGCCGACGGCGAGACGATTCCCATCGAGCAGCGTCCGGCGCAAGAGATCACGCACGGGTTTGGCCGACAAACGGCCCCCGATGGAATCCAGGTCTACAATCCGGCCTTCGACGTTACGCCAGCCAGGCTGATTAAGGCCATCATTTGCGAACGGGGCGTCATCGAACCGGTGGATCGCCCGACCATAGCATCGGTCTTAGGCATTGGGCTTTAGGTCTTGGTTTCCAATCCCCAACCTCCAACCCCCAATCCACAAAATATGACCTACCCTTGAACATGGCTGCGCAGAAGCTACCCGCGATTTTCGTCACCGACGAACACCTGCTGATTGGGGAGGTGGAGACGCGGGGGCTTCGTCTCTTGGAAGTGCTGATCGATCCCAATTCCGAGTACGTCTATCTGAACGACGTACACGTGGCGCGCCGCGAATCGAAAGCCAGCCGCCTCACTTTGCTGAAACAAGTGGTGGTCCGCAAACAACTCGTGCGGCTGGCCGTCTTGGGCGGGGGCCGGCACGAAGCACCGGAAACCAGGCGGTTCGCCTTCGTCGATAAGAAGAGCTACCCGACGTTCCTGATCGTGTCGGGCTATGAGATCGAAGGCCGGCTGCAACTGAGAGGGTCGGCCGACCCGGTTTCGGCCATGGCGCACGAGTTGAAGAGTTTTATTCCGGTCACACAGGCCAAGATCGGCCATGCGGGCAGCAAGGGCGATCCCCTCACGGCGGCCGTCGTGCTTTGCAACCGCGACTATATTTCCCTGTTTCACATCGGCGAAGAGTCGCCCGTCGCCAACGAGAGCGCCGCCGCGCTAAGCCGGTAGCCCGGATTATTCATGAGGTGGTCGCCGCGGAAGCGGCGACAGTGTCGGGGACGCGCGCGTGGTCTCGGTGGCCGTCGCGGTCGCGATGGGCCGACACCATCCCCTTTCCCCCAGTTCGGAAAGCGAAGAACTGGCTGACCGCCCGGCATGGCGTACTCCGTTTAACCATCCTTTCCCCGAATCATCGCCGCATCCCTGGCGAAAGGCAACCGTCGGCGTCGGCGGCGCGGCACACTTGCGCAGCCCCTTGCCGGAGAGACAGCCGTCTTATCCAATGGCCGACATCGAAGCCATTCGCCAACTGATGGCGCCTCCAACGCCTGCCCAAAAGAGACGTATCGGTTTCGGCGTGGCGCGCGAGTAGCCGCGATTCGGGTGCTCTTTGTCGTTCGTGGTGTCGGTCGGGTGGGGAGGAGGCAGGCCTCCGCCTGCTTGCATTCACCGCCCAGTCTGCTAATCTACCCGCTGCCGCGCCTGCCTGCGTCGGGCACGCGCGTGAAGCACCTCGCGGTGAGTTGGCGGAGGGCATCGGGTGAGCAACGTTCGTGGCCCCGAAGGGGCGTTCTTCGATCGCCTAGGGGCGCAACCTCGTAGCGTAAGCGTCCTCGCTTGCGTCCGTAGGCCCGAACGGACGTCATTCCGCAGACGCGCCGCGCAATTGCCTTTCCGACCAAGAGGCCGCCATGCCTAAGCGCACCAGCAAGACCGGCGGCGAGCTGTTCATTGTCGACAATAGTGACGACGACTGGAAGGTGCTCCGTTACCTGCGCGACTGGTGCGATCTCTCCAAGGGCCTCGACGTCGCCACCGGCTACTTCGAGATCGGCTCGCTCTTGGCGCTCGACGGCCAATGGCAAAAGCTCGACAAGATTCGCCTCCTGATGGGCGACGAAGTCTCGAAGCGCACCAAGGCCGCCTTCGCGCAGGGAAACGTGGCAGTCTTCGAAGGGCGTTGGCAGCCTTCGAAAAAGCACCAGAACGAAAGGTGGCGGCCTTGGCGCAAACTTTTGGCGCGAGTTGGCCATCTTCGAAACTTCGCCAGTTGCGCGTCTACGCTGGCGCTCGGGGC
>DATLUO010000139.1 GCA_035533075.1 Pirellulales bacterium
TCGCCTGGCCGCCGAGATGAACGAAGTGCCAGCCTCCGCGTGGCCAGGCTCTGCCCCAGCCACCGCCGATGTCTCATTCATCGGCCGCGTGAAGTAGAGTTTAACCCGCCGACGGCGCCGCGTCGACGTCCGCCTCGCTACTTCCCGCCCCAGCGCTCCAGCGTTGGGTCGGGCTGCCAGAGATAGAGAAACGTCGGCAGACGGCTCCGCTCGAATCCGGGAATGCTCAAGGGCAGCATCGTGCCTTGCATCGGAACGTTGGGCGTAATGGCGTAGGGCGTGCGAGCGCGGTCGATGCGGCGGTGCAGCAACACCACGCGCGCCGTCGGCACGCGCCAGGCCTGCCGGGCGATCGCCACGGCGTCGTCGAGATAACCGATGGAATCGATCAGGTGTTTTTCCAGTGCCTGGCCGGCCGTGAAGACGCGGCCGTCAAAGTCTTCGGGATGGGCCGGGTCGTGCCGCGGCCGCGATTGCTCCACGGCCTCGCGGAACCGCTGATGGAACTCAAAGGCCATCGTTTGCAGCATGGCCCGCACGTCGTCGCTTTGCCCACGGATGGGCGAGCCCATGTCGATGTGCTCACCCGACTTCACGGGCACGCCCACCACATTGAACTGGGCCATCGCGTCTTGCAGGTTATAGAGGTTCAGCACCACGCCGATGCCGCCCGTCACCGTGGTCGGGTGGGCCACGACCTGGTCGGCGGCGGTGGCCAGGTAATACGCGCCGCCCGCGCCCACGTCGAGCAGGCAGGCCACCACCGGCAGACCGGTGCGGACTTTGAACGTCATCAGGTCGCGGCGCATGATGTCGCAAGCGGTCACGCCGCCGCCAGGGCTGTTGATCCGCAGCACGACCCCGCGAAAGCAGCGGTTGGCCCCGATGTGGTCGAGCTTTTCGCGAAACAGCGCCACCGGGTTTTCGCCGAACGAATAGAAGCCGGTCATATCGGTGTTGAGCAATACTCCGTCGATATCGACCAGGGCTATCCGCTCGCCGGCGGCCGGATCGCCCGGCACGACGGTGAATTCCGCCAGAGGTCCGGTATCGATCATGGGCGGCGTGCTGGTGGTGACATGGCTTTCCGTCACCGCCCGCAGCGGCGTATGGCAGCCGGCCGTCAGCAACAGGCAGCCGATGGCCGCGATCATCGTTTGCTTGAACACGGTGCGCTCCACGTAGCCGCATAGAAGGAGATATTCCGCCTTTCGATGTTCTATCGGTTTTGCACCGCGGACCGCAGAAGCAAACAGCCGCGGGACAGCAGCCCTCGGCCAGGGCAATCCGATTATGCGGAATAGAGCGACGACTCTCGGCCGCAAAAACCGGCATAGAGCGTTTTTCCTGGACAATTGCCATAATCCGCCGCACAATACGAATCTCCATCAACAATATGGATTTCGACGGCGCGTTGAATCTCACGCTGGCGGAGCACGAGCAGGAAGTGAAACAAAAATAAGCGGTGCCTCCATGTTCTGGTGGACTCGGCCCAGTTGCCCGTGCGATTCCGCAGTTTGGGGTCCCACCCCTGATACCAGAATGGCGAGACCTGAACACACACAATGGAGCGACGGGCCGCTTTACTGCCCCGCCTGCTTGAGGCTGCGAACGAGCGCGGCGACGACGCCGGCGGAATCCACCGAAGTCGCGACGTCGATGTTCGGCCGCCACTCGGGCACCTGCCGGCGATCGAACACGGTCGCCCCCATCGTCAGGTCGCCTTGCACCTCCACATCGCCGGCCAGCCGCTCGGTGTCGAACAGGCCCGGCTCCAACAACGCCATCAAGGCCACCGGGTCGTGCAGATACGTCCCTTCCAAACCAAAGAGCTGCCGGTGCGAGCGGAACGAGTAAGGAAGGATCCGGTGCAACAGGCCGCCTACGGGAGTCGATTCGTCGGGAAGCTGATCGAGCAGGTCGAACGTCATCACCACCTGGCTGGTGACGTCGAGCGGTATCAGCGTCTTCGTCGTTTTCGAGCGAAACACGGCGCGGGCGGCGGCCGGATCGCAATAGATATTGAACTCGGCGGCGGGCGTGATGTTGCCCGGCCCGCCAACGGCGCCGCCCATGATGACGAGCTGCCCCACCTGCTCGGCCAGCGTCGGATCGCGTCGCAGCACCGTGGCGATGTTCGTCAGCGGCCCCAGCGCCACAATCGTGACCGCTTCCGGGGCGTTGCGGATTTCGTCGGTGATGACTTTGTCCGAAGGGTGTACGTGGTGCAGCTCGGCCACCGCAAAGTCGGCGTTGCCCAGTCCGTCGGCCCCGAACACGTGACGCGAGTCGACCAGCGGATCGCGCTCGGGCCGCACGGCGGCGCCGATCCGCGGCAGGCGCGGCGGGTCCAACTGCTCGATGATGGCCTGCACGTTGCGCGTGGCCTGCTCGGCATTGACGTTGCCGGCCACCGCCGTCACCGCCAGCACCTCCAGCCGCGGATCGAACAGCGCCAGGGCGATCGCCACGGCGTCGTCGATGCCGGGATCGACGTCGAGAATGACTTTGCGGGCCATGATGGGTTCCTACATTCGCTTCCTTAAATGCTCGGCCAGGCGGCACAGCGCCGGGCTGCAATCGTCCTGCGGCAAGTGCGCCTGGATCAAGTGCAACTGCTTGTCGTGCCAGGCCTGCGACAAAGCCCGGTCGAACTCGCCTTCGGTCCGGACTTCATATCCCCGCCCGCCGCCGAACACCTCCGGCAGCTTGTGGTACGCCCAGGGTTGGACCTCGTTATACTTGAATTCGCCCGGATGCAGAATCCGTTCCGTGCCGTAGCCCTTGTTGTCGAGCACGACGATGATGGAATGATGACCGTGCCGAACGAGCGTGGACAGCTCGTTGCCGGTCATCTGGAAGGCGCCGTCGCCCACGATCACCACGGTCCGCAGATCGGGCCGCGCGGTCGCCGCGCCCAAGGCGCCGGGCACGCCGAAACCCATCGACGTGTAATAGGCTGGACCGATGAACTCCGTGCGGCCGCGCGTGGTCAGCTCGGTCGACGCGAACAGCGCGTCGCCGATGTCGGAAACTACGATCGTGCGGTCGTCGAGCGACTGGTTCAGCCGCTCGATCAGCCGAGTGATCGTCACCGGCCGGTCGGGCTGAACCTGATAGGCTTCGCCATTGCGGTCGGGCCGCTTGGGCGGCGTGCGTTCGGGCGGCTGAGGCCGCCGCGCCGTCAACGCCCGAATAAAGTCGCCCAACACCACGTCTTGATAGTGGTGGTGCCGGATACGCAGGTCGTCGCTCATGGCATAGATGCAATTCGCCGGATCGAGATTGGCCGTATAAATGCCCAGGTCGATGTCGGTCATAAACGCGCCCAGCATGATCACGCAGTCGCTCTCTTCGACGAACTGCGTCACCTCGGCGCGGCTCATGGCCCCTTCGTAGAGGCCGGCGAACAGCGGATGCGTTTCATGCACCACGCTTTTGCCCATCACCGTGCAGGCGATGGGAATGCGGGTCGATTCGGCGAAGTGCAATAGCTCGTCTTGCAGGCCATAGCGATGGATCTCGACGCCTGCCAGAATGACCGGCTTGCGGCAGCCGGCGATGAGCCGGGTGGCCTCGCCCACCGCCTCGGCCAGGGCTTCGGGATCGCTCGTCGCTTCGACCGAGCGAAATTCGTGCGGGGCGTCGGGCACGACGCGCACCATGTCGCGCGGCAACTCGATATACACCGGCCGCTTGCTGCGCGTGCAGGCCGAGAGCACGCGGTCGATGTCGCGAAAGGCAATGCTCGGATCGGCCACCTCGGCCGTGGCCACGCAGATTTTCTCGAACACGTCGAGCTGCGTGCGGAAATCGCGCACCTTGTGGTGCAACAGCGGGTTCTTGTAGCGTTCACGGATGCCCGGCGCCCCGGAAATCACCACCACCGGCGATTTCTCGGCATAGGCCCCGGCGATCGAATTGCACAGGCTCAGGCCGCCCACGCCGTAGGTAACGCACACGGCGCCGATGCCGTTGATACGGGCGTATGCGTCGGCGGCAAAACCGGCATTGTCTTCGCGGCAGCAGCCGACCACGTTGATCGGGCTTTGTTCGAGCATCGAGTAGAAGCCGAGAATGTAATCGCCCGGTATGCCGAAGGCGTCGCGGATGCCGACTTCTTGCAGGCGGCGGATAAGATACTCGCCGATCGACAGGCCGAGCACGCGATGAGCTTCATGGCGGCGCGGAGCAACTTGTGCATCGTGCATGCGTGGATTCTCTTTTGGAGCGAGGCGCCTTTCCCTGGCCTGATCTTTCCCTGCTGTAATCTTACGGCGCAGGCGGCCCCGGAGTAAGATCGGCTGGGGGGACGGAGAGCCGTTTGAGCCACTATACTTCACGCGGCCGAGAATGAGACATCGGCGGTGGCTGGGGGAGAGCCTGGCCAGGTGGAGGCTGCCACTTCGTTCATCTCCGGCGGCCAGGCGATGCCCCGGTGCGTCCAACCGGGGCATCGCTTGGCCTCCACGCTGTTGAAGGGCGCCAGCCGCTATCTGGTCAAGCTCTGCCCCAGCCACCGCTGTTGCTCGCGGAAAAATGTCTCATTCTCGGCCGCGTGAACTATAGCGGCTGGCCGCCCCCACTTCCGGTGGACGGCGTTCGTGGAGATTGTCGAGCGAGGAACCAGGGAGTTTGGCAACCAGGTCGTCGGCGCGGTAAACTGGCGGGCCACCGAGAGACCCCGATGCTTGAATTGCTCCCTGCCACCTCGCGCCGCGAATTCCTCCGCCAATCGGGCTGCGGACTGGGGTCGCTCGCGCTGGCGGCGATGCTTTGGGATCAGCGTCGAGCGGTCGCAACCGCCGCGCCGGCACTACCGCAGCCGCACTTCGCGCCGCGTGCCAAGCGGGTGATTTTCCTCTTCATGCATGGCGGTCCGAGTCACGTCGACCTGTTCGATCCGAAGCCGGAGCTGACGCGCCACGCCGGCCAGCCGCTACCCGAAAGCTATGGCAACGTGATGACCCGCCGCAAAGTGGCCACCAATCCGCTGCTGGGCTGCGTGCGTCCTTTCCGGCCGCGGGGCCAATCGGGGTTGGAGATCAGCGACTTCTTGCCCGAGCTTTCGCGGCTGGCCGACGACCTGTGCGTGCTGCGAAGCTGCCACGGCGACAGCGTCAACCATCCGCAGTCGGTTTACCAGATGAACACGGGCACGGTGCTGATGGGCAAACCGAGCCTGGGGAGTTGGGTGAGCTATGGCCTGGGGAGTGAGAACCAGGACATGCCGGCCTTCATGGTGCTGCCCGATCCGGGCGGCGGCATCAAAGGCGGCCCGCCGGCGTGGGGCAACGGCTTTCTGCCGGCGGTCCATCAGGGCACCCAATTGCGGGCAGGGCAAAACCCGATCTTGAACTTGCGTCCGCCCGCCGCCGTTGCGCCGCACCGGCAGACCGCCATCCTCGATTTTATTCGCGACCGCAACGCCGAGCACCTGGCCGATCGGGCGTTCGACGACGAGCTTTCGGCCCGCATCAAGTCGTACGAGTTGGCCTACCGCATGCAAACCGCCGCGCCGGATCTGGTCGACCTCTCACGCGAAACCGACGAGACGCGGCGGTTGTACGGCATCGGCGAAAAGGAAACCGACGAGTTTGGCACGCGGTGCTTGCTGGCCAGGCGGCTGGTGGAGCGCGGCGTGCGCTTCGTACAGCTTTACGCCGGCGACCTCAACGGCTGGGACGCCCACAAAGACGTGCCCGCGAACCACGGCCTGATGTGCTTGAAGACCGACAAGCCGATCGCCGGACTGCTCACCGACCTGAAGCGGCGCGGGCTGTGGCAAGAGACGCTGGTGGTCTGGGGCGGCGAGTTCGGCCGCATGCCGATGAGCGAGTCGGGCACGGGCCGCGACCATAGTCCTTGGGGTTACAGTATGTGGTTGGCGGGCGGCGGAGTGCGCGGCGGCACGGCCTACGGCGCGACCGATCCGCTCGGTCTGCGGGCCGCAGAAAACAAGGTCCACATCCACGACCTGCACGCCACGATTCTGCACTTGCTGGGCCTGGACCACGAGCAGTTGAGCTTCTTCCACAACGGCCGCGAAGAACGCCTGACCGATGTCAGCGGGCGGGTGATAAGCGAGGTTCTGGCGTAATACAGCCATGACGGACCTCGATCGCCGGCGCAGGCGAAAGTGGAATGGACCACAGAGAGCGGCCAGCAACATGCCCAATCCGTAAAATTAGAGAGCCTCAAGGGTGCCGCCCTTAACGAGGTCGAGTTCTACTTCGTCATTCGATACGACGGCACCGTGAGCGCGGCCCCCTTGACTTTGGGTGACTGCCTAGCGGGAGCCGACGCAAAGCTGGCGTGCGACGGTAGGCCCGCATACTGGGTCGGCGTCAAAAACCTGACCGATGGGAAGCTCGCTGACGTGGTGGTCCGCTTCGGTGACTATCAGGTGAACGGGGGCCATGGCGGGTCACGCCTCGTTCGCGACCATCCCGCCAGGTCGAGCATCCGGCAGAATTCGCCGACGCCGAGGCACAGCGCGACAGGCAGCGGTTGGGACTGGGCGACCAGCCCGTCATGAACCTCCGCGCCATGCTGGAGTGGGACGTGGGGCTGCGGATTTTCTATCTGGATTTGCCTTTGGCGGTAGCCGGCATGTACGCCTACCATGCCGAGCTCGGCGCGTGTCTCGTCGTCAACCGTAAACATGCACCGGAACGGCGGCGCGTGTCAATGCTGCATGAGTACGCGTCGATGTTCGTCGATCGTTTCAAGCCGCACATCGCTGCGTTGGCAACGTCCACGCGTAAGCCGGCGAGCGAACGATTTGCCGACGCGTTCGCACTTGCATTCTTGCTGCCCGCCACGGGCATTCGGCAACGATTCCATGATATCGTCAGTTCGACGAACGACTTTCAGGTGGCCGACCTGCGGCGGCTGGCCCACTTCTACTTCGTTTCTGTCGAGTCGATGGCGCAGCGGCTTGAGCAACTCGGGTTGATCGCCAAGGGAAGCTGGAAGCGGATTAGCGGGGCGAATTTCGCCCCACAGGAGGCGTCCGAAACGGGGCTCCGCCCTCAGCCGATCAACGATCAACCTTACCCGGAGAGATATCAATTCCTGGCAGTGAGCGCCCATGAGCGCGATGAGATTGGCGAAACCAACCTGGCGCACTTCCTGCGATGCGATATCGTGACTGCGCGTGAAATTGTCGCCAACACGCTCACCAGTCGGGAGGTGGTGGAAGCTATAGGCGAGGAACGTGACGTTCGCCTCGATTTTCAGAAGTCGTTGCTCGCCGCGGCGTCTTAAGCTAAGAAGGCTTGTATTGTGCCTTCCGCGGTCATTGATTCATGTTGCCTCATCGACGTTCTGGCGTCACGACATGCCGAGGCCATCCTCCGCGCGGCCGGAAACGACTGGCACCTGCCGGATGCCGTAAAGGCGGAAGTACAGTTTGTCCGGCAACCCGATCCAGCAGATCCGAGCAAGCTCATCGCCGTGGCGGTCGACCTCTCTGTGATTGATTTCGGCGGGCGTGCTCACGGTCTGCCAAGCCGACGTTCAATCTGAGCTGGATTCATTCGCGCGCTACGTCGCGATCTTCGGGACCCACGGCGAATCGCTATGCCTGGCGCTGGCGGAATGCCGTCATTGGCTAATCGCCACTGATGATAAACAAGCGATCGGCATTAGCCGGCGGGCGGGGCTAACGGTCGTCTCGTCGCCGCAGCTTCTCAAGACATGGGCCGACAGTGCCCCGCCCGATGAGGCCACGGTGGTTGCGGCGCTGAAAGACGTCGAGCGCTTCGCGAAGTTCCGGCCGAACCGGAACATGCCCGAGCGCCAATGGTGGCTCGATCGGATCGGCTCGTGACCCGCTTTCGATCGGTCGCTGTGCGTCGCGACTAATCGACGTAGATAAACTCGTTCAGATTGAACATCGCCAGGCACAACTCGATGAGCGCGGCGGGCGGACCTGCGCCCGCGGTCGTCGGCGACTGCGAAGACGCTTGAAGAAACGCGGCCCCGGCGGCGAGCTCTCGATCGGTGGGCGGTCGGCTTAAGGTGCGCTCGTAGAGAAGATTGATCTGTGGCTCTGCGTCCGGCGGTGAATGGTCCGCAATGTACGCCGCCAACTCGCGAGCGGCGGACAGCGAAGAATCGGAATTCAGCATCGCCAGCGCTTGCGGCGCGGTGGTCGAGATGTTGCGGCACGGGCAGGAGGCGTTGGTGTCGGGTCGGTCGAGCACCTCGAACAGCGGATAACGCAGGTTGCGTCGCACGAAAAGATAGACGCTCCGCCGATGGATGGCTTCTTCGTTATCGCTGGCCTTCCATTGACCCGGCAGCAGCGTAGTCACCAGCTCCGTGGGCAACGGCGCCATGATGCCCGGCCCGCCGCGGCCCTGGCTCATGCTGTCGGCCGCGGCCAGCATCGCGTCGCGCACCGCCTCGCCTTCCAGCCGACGGCGGTTCATTCGGCAAAGCCAATAGTTGTGCGGATCGGCCGAGGCGGCTCGCTGCCAGTGCTCTGGCGCCTCACGGGCCTGGTCGGGGGTCCATCCCAACAAGTCATTCGCCTGGTCGATTGAGGCGTTTGCGATTATAGCTCGATGACGGGCATAGCTGAATTCCTCTACGGTTGTCGCCCGCTCAAACGGCGTTGAACGACTACGGTGTCGCCGCCCCCGCTTCCGGCGGTTTGCGTTTGAACAGCCTTGCGGAAGAACCACACGGCGCCCTCTCCGTCACCCACCAGCAGGTCGAACGCGCCGTCGCCCTCCCAATCGCAGGCGAATGGCCCGGCATCGCCATTCACGTGCAACGGCTTGCCGCCGGCGGTCGATCAGTGTGCGCAATCTCTGCGCCCTGAGCGTGACGCCTGCATTATCGCTGTTATCGCTGTTTCCGGCTTGGCGTCAACCGCTCCGCCGGCGCTAGAATGGCGGCATGGAAGAGAACCCGTACAAGGCGCCTAAAGAGTTTCCATTGTCAACTCTGCCCGGATAGAATGGCAGGCGTGCATTTTCTCGCCTTTCCCCACCAACATGAACCGTCGAGCGACCGCCGGCCCGGCTGGTTGTGGCAGCGCGCCGCCATCGCGCTGCTCGCGATCGCCGTCGTCGGGCTTGCCGCACGCACGATTTTCTTCGTCGATGAGACCGAATACGTCTATGTCACGCAGTTCGGCGAGCCGTTGCGGCTCGATACCGAGCCGGGCCTGGCGGTAAAGTGGCCGTATCAAAGCTTGTGGCGGTTCGATCGGCGGCTGCAAGTCTACGAGCCGCCCCCCCGCGAGATGCTCACGCAGGACAAGGAAAACCTGAATTTCGAGTGGTATGTTTGCTGGCGAATTCCCGGCGCCGGCTTCGCCACGGATGCCGGCGGCCTTGCCGATACCGAGTCGCACGTGCGGCGGTTTCTGCAAGCGGTCGGCGGCACGCAGGCGGCCGAGAGCCGCCTGGAAGAACGGATTCAAGCCGCCCTGGCCGCGGAAATCGGCCGCACGCGGCTGGCCGAACTCGTCTCGCTGGAACCGGGCGGCGTGGCCATCGGGCCGATCATGGACCGCATTACCGCGAACATCCGCCGGGCAGCCGCCGAGCAGTTCGGCATCGAAGTGGTCGAGGTGCGCTTGAAGCGGTTCAACTATCCGGAGGCCGTCAAGCCGGCCGTGTTTGCCGAAATCCGCAGCGAGCGGCAGCGCGTGGCCGTGCAATACCGCGCGGAAGGCGAAAGCGAGAAGACCCGCATCGAGAGCCAGGCCGCGCTGGCCCGCGACCGATTGCTGGCCCAAGCCAAGCGCGAGGCCACCCGGCTTCGCGGCGAAGGCGAAGCCAAGGCGATCGCCACCTTCAATGCGGCTCATGCCAAGGATCCGGCCTTCTATCAATTGCTGAAAACGCTCGACACCTATCGGGCCATTCTCGACGACCAGACCACGGTCGTCTTGTCGGCCGACAGCCCCTTGCTCAAGCTGCTCACCCAGGGCCTGCCCGACTTACCCGACCGGCCGCAGCCCGAAGTGCCCTCGGTCGGGAACGCACCGCCTGGCGGCCCCTCTGTAGGGAACGCACCGCCTGGCGGCCCCTCTGTAGGGAACGCACTCCGTGGCGTTCCGCAGCCGGACCTGCCGAGCTCCGGAGCCGCCCCGTGAAACGCTCGTTGCTCTTGGCCGGCGTGGCAATACTCGCATGGCTGGCCACCGGAATCTACCTTGTCGGGCCCGACGAGCAGGTGGTCGTGCGGCGCTTCGGCAAGGTGATCGGGCTGCCCAGCGAGCCAGGCGCGCACCTCGCTTTGCCCTGGCCGCTCGACCGGCTGCACCACTTCAAGCCGCGCGAAGTCAAACGCGTGGCCATCGGACCCGCCGACGTGGCCGACAAGGCAGTGGGCGCGGCGCAGGCCCAGTTTCTCACCGGCGACCGCAACCTGGTGCAGATTCGGGCCACCGCTCAATACACCGTCCGAGAGCCGCGCGGCTATCTCTTTCAGACCGCGCAGCTCGACCGCCTGATCTCGACGGCCGGCACGGCGGCGATTTCGCAAGCGCTGGCCGCCGAACCGGTCGACCGCGTGCTCACGTTGGGCAAGCACGAGCTGGGCATCCGCCTGGCCGACGCGCTGCAAAAAACGGTCGATGGTTATGGGCTGGGCGTCACCATCCGTTCGGTTGATATTTCGGCCGTCGAGCCGCCCGCCGAGGTGGCCGACGCCTTCGACCAGGTGGTGAGTGCCTTACGCGAGCGCGAGCAGGCCATCCACCAGGCGGAGAGCTTTGCCAACAAGACCGCGGCCGAAGCGCAAGGTAACGCGAGACGGATCGTTGACGTGGGCCGTTCCGAACGCGATCGCGCGGTCCGGCGGGCCGAGGGCGAAGCCGCCCGGTTCAACAGCCTGCTGGCCGAATACCGCCGCTCACCGCGGCTGACGGCCGGGCGACTTTATCTCGAAACTCTGGCTCAGACCTTGCCTAAACTACGCTCGAAGCTGATCGTCGATTCGGCCACGGAGGTCGATCTCAGCATCATCAGGGAGGACGGGCGTTGAAGCGATCGGCCGCCTTGATTGCCACGCTGGCCTTGCTCCTGACGGCGATCTATCTGGGGCGCGGCGGCGCGGGGCGCCGCGAAGTGGCCGGCTCGCCCACCGACTGCTTGGAACGGATGTTTCGCGCCGCGGAAAAAGGCGACGTGCCGGCCTATCTCGACTGTTTCCGCAGTCCACAGCGCGAGCGGCTGCGGCGAGAGGCGGCGGCCCAGACTACCGACGATTTCGCGGCTTCGCTGACGAATGCGGTCCGCACGTTGAAGGGCCGGGCCGTCAGCGGACCTGGCGGAGCCGGACCGGACGCCGATCGCGCCACATTGAACGTCGAACGAATCTATGCGCAGCACACCGAACGGCAAAGCTATCATTTTGTTCGCGATTCCGAGGGCTGGCGCATCGACGCGGTGGGCGCCGTCGAGAAGCACCAGCCGCCGATTCCCTACGGCACGTCCGTGTTCGAGCTTAAGTAGCCCGCTTGCTCCGCAAGCGGAACGGCCCGCTTGATACAAATCGGCCGTCCAGAAGGGACGATCTGCCAACTCACAATGCCCTTCCGCTCACGGAGTGAGCGGGCTACGTAGGGAGTGAGCGGGCTACGAGCTTCTCTTTGCCCCAAACCGCCGGCAGGCTACCATTCCTTATCCTGCCTTTGCCGGACTTGTCCGAATCCACCAGCGTCGAAATGACCCGCACCCTACTGGCGGCCCTCGCCCGATTGATCAGCGGCGCCAGCGCGCGCTGGATCGACTGCCAGCCCGACACCTGCCAGCGGGTCTATTTTGCCAACCACACCAGCCATCTCGACGCCTTGGTCATCTGGTCGGCACTGCCGGCCGACGTGCGGGGGGTAACGCGCCCCGTGGCCGCCAAAGATTATTGGGAGGCCGGCCGCATCCGCCGCTACCTTTCGACGCAGGTGTTCGAGGCCCTGCTCATCGACCGCCGGCACATCAAGGTCCACCAGAGTCCCGTCGACCTGATGCTCAAGGAAATCGGCGACAAATACTCGCTGATCGTCTTCCCCGAAGGCCACCGCAGCATCGACGGCGAGATCCACGAGTTCAAAAGTGGTCTATACTATCTGGCGAAAAAACGTCCCGACCTGGAGCTGGTGCCGGTGCATATCGACAACCTCAATCGCGTCTTGCCTCGCGGCGAAGTGCTGCCGGTGCCGCTGTTGAGCTGCATCACGTTCGGCCCGCCCATCTGGCTGGAAGCGGGCGAACCGAAGGCCGACTTTCTGCGTCGTGCCCGTGAGGCCGTCCGCCGGCTGAAGGAAGCATGACCACGCGCTGGCAGCATTTATGAACCTGATGGACTTGACGACGTTCGGCCTGGTGGGCGGCGTGCTCACGCTGTTGACCATGGCCACCGGCATTGGGCAACTGCTCAAGCGGCAGTCCGACACCGGCCTGAACCCCGTGGTCATCGACCAGTTCAACCTCCGCATCCAGGCCTGGTGGGTGCTGTGCGCGGTGCTGGCGGCCGCCTTTCTGCTGGGACAAACGGCCACCGTCGTGCTGTTCGGGCTGCTCTCGTTCTGGGCGCTACGCGAGTTCATCACGCTCACGCCCACCCGCATGGCCGACCATCGGGCGCTGTTCTGGGTCTTCTTCCTGTTCACGCCGCTGCAATATGGGTTGATCGGGATGAACCGCTACGAGCTGTTCAGCGTGCTGATTCCGGTGTACGGCTTCCTGTTCATTCCGGTCCGCATCGCGTTCGCCGGCGACTACAAACGCTACTTGGAACGTTGCGCGAAGATCCAGGCCGGATTGATGATCTGCGTTTACTGTCTGAGCTATGCGCCGGCGATTCTCTATTTGGACATTCGACCGCCATCCCTCGGCGCGCCATCCGCGGCCGTGGAGTCCGCCCCGGACGAGCCCGAGCAAGCCGACCCGGAGGCAACGGGCATGTCGGGTTCTGCCAAGCAGACCGACGAGGCCAAGTATCCCAATGCCCGGTTGCTGTTTTTCTTTCTGCTGGTGGTGGCCCTGGGCGACGCTTTTCAGTACCTCACCGAAAAGTTGATCGGTCAGCACGTCATCGCGCCGGCGATCAGTCCCAATCGCACCTGGGAAGGTTTTTTGGGCGGCGTCGGATGCGCCACGCTGTTCGGCGCGGCCATGTGGTGGGCGACGCCCTTTCACCCGCTGGAGGCGGCGCTGATGTCGCTGATCATCACCACGATGGGCTTTGCCGGCGGCCTGACGATGTCGGCCATCAAGCGCGACCGCGGCGTCAAGGACTACGGCACGCTGATCGAGGGTCACGGCGGCGTTTTGGACCGCATCGACTCGACCTGCTTCGCCGCGCCGATCTTCTACCATGTGACGCGGTATTTGTTCACCTAATCGTCGCAATCAATGCCGTCCGCCTGATGCCAGAGCGGCAATCCGCGACGCACGCGTTCGGCCAGCACGTCGACCTTCGCTCTGGAGCCGGGCATGGCCTCCGTGGCATCGTAGTCGCTGGCCCGAAGTTCATCGGGCTCGAAATCCCACCAACCGAGCTTAATTGCATCCAAAACCGAAGTTGGCACGACAAGCCTCCTTGGAACCAGAAGCAGAAGGGGCAGAAGCATTGAGTATTCGGGCGCCGGCCAAAAATGTCAAGCAACGCGCCCCGGCCATTTGCCTGCCGCCCTTCGTCTGTCTATGGTAGGATGATTGTCTTCGACACGGGGCCGACCTTGACTCGCTGATTCATGACCACCGCCACCAAGCACGCCGCCGGGCAGCTCGCCTGCGGCGCCGATATTCTCGTACAAGCGCTCGTCCACCACGGCGTCGAGGTGATCTTCGCCTATCCGGGCGGGGCCAGCATGCCGCTGCACCAGTCGCTCACCAAGTTCAAGCACCAAATCCGCACCGTCCTGCCGCGTCACGAGCAGGGCGGCGCGTTCGCGGCCCAGGGCTACGCCCGCAGCACCGGCAAGCCCGGCGTGTGCATGGCCACCAGCGGACCGGGGGCGACCAATCTCGTCACCGCCATCGCCGACGCCAAGCTCGACAGCGTCCCGCTGATCGCCATCACCGGACAGGTGAAGACGGCCGTGATCGGCAGCGACGCCTTTCAAGAGACGCCCATCGTCGAGGTCTGTCGCGGCATCACCAAGCACCATTATCTGGTCACCGACGTTCGCGACCTGGCCCGCGTGGTGCGTGAGGCGTTTCACATCGCCACCACCGGCCGGCCCGGCCCGGTGCTCGTCGATCTGCCCAAAGACGTGCAGCAAGACCAGGCGGTGCCCGACTTCGATGCTCCGATGGAGCTGCCCGGCTATCACGTGGAAACGCGCTATGCCCGGCCCGAACAGATCGCCCAGATGGCCGCGGCCATCAAGCGTGCCCGGCGGCCGGTGATCTATGCCGGCGGCGGCGTGATTGCGGGCGAGGCCAGCCCGGCTTTGCGCGAGTTGGCCTCGAAGGCGGGCATCCCCGTGACGATGACCCTGATGGGCCTGGGCGCGGTTCCCAGTGGCGACCGGCTGTCGCTCGACATGCTGGGCATGCACGGCAGCGTCTACTCGAACTACGCCGTCGATGAGTGCGATCTGCTGTTGGCCTTCGGCGTGCGTTTCGACGACCGCGTGACCGGCAAAGTGGCCGAGTTCGCCAAGCACGCCAAGATCGTCCACGTCGACATCGACCCCTCGGAGATCAACAAGAACAAAGAGGCCCATATTCCGATCGTCAGCGACATCCGCTATGCGCTGACGGAGCTGAACAAGATCGTCGAGGCGCCGGCCGACCTGAGCGACTGGTATGCCCGCATCGACGCCTGGAAGAAGGCCGAGCCGTTCAAATACGACCGCGGTTTTCCGGGCATTTTGCCGCAGCACGCCATCAGCGAGCTTTCGCGGTTGGTGGCCCAGCGCGACACGATCGTTTCGGTGGGCGTGGGACAGCATCAGATGTGGGCGGCGCAGTACTTCAAGTTTCGCCGCCCGCGAAGCTGGATGTCGAGTTCGGGCCTGGGCACGATGGGCTTTGGCTTGCCCGCCGCGATGGGCGCCAAGGTGGCCCATCCCGATGCCCTGGTCATCGACATCGACGGCGACGGCAGCTTCTTGATGAACATTCAGGAGTTGGCCACCTGCTATTGCGAGAAGATTCCGGTCAAGGTGTTGCTGCTCAACAACCAGCACTTGGGCATGGTCGTGCAGTGGGAAGACCGCTTCCATGCGGGCAACCGGGCGCACACCTACCTGGGGCCGATCGACCATCCCGAGGCCGTGGGCATGGGCAACGGCATCGGACCCGAAGAGCGTTATCCCGATTTCGTGACCATCGCCAAAGGCTTCGGCTGCGGCGGCGGCCACGTGAAGGAAAAGGACGACCTGCTGGACGCCTTGCGAGAGATGGTCGATTACGACGGCACCTACGTGCTCGACGTCCAGGTGCCGTACCAAGAGCACGTGCTGCCGATGATCCCCGCCGGCATGACCGTGAAGGACCTGATCAAGTAGTGGCTCAGCGCGACGAAATTCCCGAACTTGCATTTACGGGCGACCTGACCGACCGCGAAAACGATCTGACGCAAGAATTGCTCGACGTCCCGCCGGGCGGCACTTGCCTGATCTATTTCGACTCGCCGGGCGGCAACCCCTACGTCGGCCTGTCGTTGATGACGTTGATGCTGTTGCGCGGCATCCAGGCCACCGGCATCGTTACGGGCGAATGTTCGTCGGCGGCGCTCTGGCCTTGGGCGGCTTGCCGGCGGCGCATGGTCACGCCGTACAGCGTGCTGCTCTTCCATCCCATGAAATGGCAGAGCGAAGAGAACGTGGGACTGAACGAGGCGGCCGAATGGGCCCGTCACTTCGGCCAGCTCGAAAAAACCATGGACGACGTGTTGGCCGAGTTGTTCGGCGTCTCGCGGGCCGACATGGCCCTGTGGATGCAGCCCGGCCGCTACTTGACGGGCCGCGAGATCGTCGAGGCCGGCCTGGCTGAGCTGACCTCGTTGGGGCCGCTGAAGTGCTTCGAGCAGAACGGCGCCGCCCGGAGACGAAAAAACGCGGGCCGCTGATGCGAGTGCCCTCTCCGGCGGTGTAGCCGGCCGCGCTGTCGTAGACCGGCGCGCCCGCCATGCCGCCCAACATCAGTTGCGCGGTAATGGCCGCGGCGTTGGCTACGGTGGGCGAAAGCTGGTCGGGCACCGCGACGATGCGGTGCGGCTGCTGTCACTTGAACACCACGTTGCGGCCCCGCACCTCAAAACAACGGTTCCCGGCACCTTTTCCGACCCGCGGAGCTCGCCCTCGAAGGCGAAGGCCGCTATAATGATCGGGCGGAGGTCGCGGAGAAGGCAATCCTTGACCTGCGTGCGGCGCCAGATGGCAGGGCGAAGGCCGCGGAGCCGGAGGGAGAACCGCTAGACCGAGAAGCGGCGTTTGAGGCGAAGCGACATGAGCCAAGCCCCGACGCTTATCGAATAAACTTGGCCCATTTTTTCAATAATTGGACCCGGCCCCTTTAGTTGCCCGGTTGATGGTTGATCGCTCTAGTTGCCCCTTCTTCACTTCCCCTTAGATTGAGGTCGATCCGCTTTTTTCGCCGTCAGAAGACCTTCGGCTGTGCCAAGGAGCGACCACGCCTTTAGCTGCAGTGGCCGCAATTCCGCACTGGCGGCGGTGCCCGCGTCTGTCAATCCGGACATTGCTTCCGTCCTGGCGACGTCGAAAAGCAACTGCGATTTGTATCCAGCGTCGTCGTAGGCGCCAGCGGCCTTCCGCGCTGCGTCGAACTCCTTGCGAGCCAGATCTGCATGGCCGAGGTTGGCGGCAAGCTCACCGAGTTCCTGCATCGCGATCACCTCCACGCCGCCGCCCGGCCCGACGCCCAGGTGAAGCTGGTGCGGTTGAGCCGCGGGTCGATGATGCCCCGCACCGGGCTGCCGGCCAGGAACGTGGTGATGTAGCCGCGGGGGTCCTGATAGCCCATGGCGCCGCCCGGAGTGTAGCCGACTTGCGTCGTTTGCCCGGATGGTTCTGTGACGCTGGTGAGCTGGTTCGCGCTGTTGTAGAGGTAGGTTGTTGTCTGGCCAAGTGGATTTGTCCAGGCGCGGATGGTGTTCGTGCTGGATGTGCCGGCGAAGGTCACGGTCTCCAGGGCCGGCGACGTGATCGACCTCAAGTAGGTGGCGGTGCCGACCAGGTAGCCGAAGGTGGTGATCCGGCCGACGGCGTCGGTAAAGCGGCGGAG
This sequence comes from Pirellulales bacterium, assembly GCA_035533075.1. NCBI lineage: Bacteria > Pseudomonadati > Planctomycetota > Planctomycetia > Pirellulales > Pirellulales bacterium. The sequence goes on from DATLUO010000139.1 coordinate 17,223, forward strand.
GCGCTGGCCGGCGCCGAACATGGCGTAGCTGAAGGTGGAGAGCCGGCCTGCCGGGTCGCGAATCGACTGCACGCGGCCGCCGCTGTCGTAAGCCAGCGTCCAGATGCTGCCGCTGCGCTGGATGGTGGCCAGATTGCCGCTGGTGTCGTAGTTCAGCAGCGAGCCGTCGGGGTCTGTCTCGGTCCAACTGCCGCTGGCGTTTTGCACGAGTTTGCCGAGCGCTCCGGGCGGGGCGGCGTAGACGCCGGTGCCGGCGTTCTTGTTGGTGTAGGTGAAGGAGACGCCGATGCCGGTGGTCAAGACGGCCGTGCTGGGGTTGGGCGCGCTGACGGTCTGGCGAAAGAGCATCGTCCAGTTGCTGGAGAATTCCAGGAAGCTGTAGGCGGCGGTGGAGTTGTAGGTGAACACCGGCCAGGGGGCGAGTTCGTCGACGCGGGGCGGCGAATACTGCCGCATCAGGTTGCCGCTGCGGCCGTCCCAGACCTCCAGCGCGCCGGGCTTCGAGCCGGGGCCGAGCGGGGCGGACGCGCGCTGCAATTGCAAGTTGACCGCCCGAAGCTGGTTTTGATGGCCTTGGGCCGAGGGCGGCACGAGGTAGGGCGAGGGAGGCGGCGAGGCCGAGGGGGCGAGGGTCGGATTGGACGCGGGCGGGCCGATGGGATTGCCGCCGCCTCCGCCTCCGCCGTTTCCGCCGCCGCAACCGCACGAACCGCCCGCGGCCCCCGGATCTCCGGTCATGGGCAACACTCCGCTGTAAAGGTAGCCTTGTTGCCCGAAGTACTGGGCGGGCGTGCCGCCGCCGCCGGAGCAGCCGACGGCGCCGCAGCCGCACGTGCAGCCGCAGCTCGAGTTGATGCGGACCAGCCAGCACCAGACGGTATCCTGGCTGCCGATGGGGCTGCCGCCGCTCGCGCCGAACACATAGTTCGTCGAGCTCGCGCATTGGAACACCTCGTTTCCGATTTGATTGCTGTTTGGTGCGGACGTGCCGTTCATGGTCAGCTCCTGAAAATGGTTGAGGGTTGCAGTTGACTTTTGCCTGGGGTCCGTCGCGGCGTGTCGTGCTGCTCCGCGGAATTGCCCGCCCAACGCGGGCTTTCGTAAATCGAGGGCTGGGGAAACAGTTCGTCGAGGTGCCGCCGCAGGTCGGCGGTGAAGCCGGACTCGTCGAAGCTCAAAAACTTCTTGCCGGCGCAATGGGCGCGGATGGTGGC